>JBEEFT010000020.1:0-5803 GCA_041166225.1 Actinomycetota bacterium
GCACCTGGCTGGAAGAGAACTGGGATCCGGACCTCACGGTCGCCCAGTGGTGGGAAAAGCTCGGCACGTCCGGTTGGGCCGCGCCCACGCTGCCCACGAACGCGTACGGCAAGGGCGTGTCGCGCGCCGACGCGGTCGCCATCGGCAACGAGATCGCCAGCTTCGGCGCCTTGGGCGCGCCGGCGGGCCTGGGTCTGCTGCTCGCGGCCCCCACGATCGCGACGCACGGCAGCCAGGAGCAGATCGACACGCTCGTGCGAGACATCGTCACCGGACAGAAGGCGTGGTGTCAGCTGTTTTCTGAGCCCGGCGCCGGGTCCGACCTCGCCGGGCTCACGTGCAAGGCCGTGAAGGACGGCGACGTCTGGATCATCAACGGTCAGAAGGTGTGGACGTCGATGGGCCAGACCGCAGACATGGGCATGCTCCTGGCGCGCACGAACCCCGACGCGCCCAAGCACCAGGGCATCAGCTGGATGGCAATCGACATGCACCAAGACGGTGTCGACGTGCGCCCGCTGGTCGAGATGACCGGCCACGCCATGTTCAACGAAGTCTTCCTCAGCGACGCCGTGGTGCCCGAGAACTGGGTGATCGGCGACCTCAACGCAGGTTGGGCGGCCGCAAACACCACCCTTGCCAATGAGCGGGCCGGCCTTGGTGCCGGCGGTGGCGGTGCCGGTGCTGGCGCGACCCCCGGCACCATCGCGAAGCAACTCGACCTGCGCGCCGGCGATTTTGCCGAAGCCCGCGCCGAGCGCTCCGCCTCCCGTCCCGGTTCCGGCGGCGCCCGTCCGCGTCAGTCCACCGCGCAGATGCTGATCGGCATGGCCAAGGGCAATGGCAAGGCCACCGACGCCACGATCCGCCAGGGCCTGGCCAAGCTCCACACGCTGGGCGAGATCGGCCGTCTCAACTCCGAGCGACTCAAGGGCGTGCGGGCCCGCGGCGGCGACATCCCCGGCATGGCCAACATCGCCAAGCTCGGCCAGAGCGAGATCGTGCGCACCCAGCGCGACCTCGGCCTCGCCATCGTCGGTGCCGCCGGCATGCTGCACCCGTACAAGGACGAAGACCGCGTCGTGAACGACAAGGCCACCGGCAACCCGTTCCTCGGCATGATCACGATGACCGCGCTCTACGCGCAGGCCCCGCCGATTTACGGCGGCACCGACCAGATCCAGCGCAACATCATCGGCGAGCGCGCCCTCGGCCTGCCCAAAGAGCCCGGCCCCGACTCCTCAACGCCTTTCTCGCAACTCCCCAAGAATTCGTAGGGCGTTACTCGGGACGCGTTCGCGCGTCTTCCAAATGAAGCTCCGCTTCGGCTACTTCGTAGGGCTCAAGCGGGTGGATGCTCAGGTCGATGGCCATCCACGCGGTGCGTGACATGCGAAAGAACAGGATCGGCGGGACGAGCGCGAGCGCGATCGCGCCTGCGAGCCACGGGCGGATCGGCGTCGTGTCGGGGTGGCCGATCACGCGCACCGCGAACACCAATAAGTAGATCGCCAGCAGGCTTTCGCCGAGCGCAGTGTTCATCACGTAGCCGCCAAGCCAGAAGCCGCCGTTGGACTCGCGGTCGATCTTGTAACCGCAGGTCGGGCAGCGTTCCTTCATCTTGAAGAACGACTTGAACAACTTGCCGCCGCCGCAACGCGGGCACCGCACGCGGATGCCGCGCCAAAGCATGGTCAGAAGATGCGCATCAGGTTTGATGTCATTCATCGACCAACTGTTTCCCACGCCGCAGGGTCTGCAGTCAGCCGCGCAACGACCTTGGGCAACTTGCCCGATGCGATGTCGGCCAGCGTCACGTGATCGAGCACCGAGCGCAGGCTGGCCCGTGCTGCGACCCACACCTCTTGGAGGTGCGCCGCGGCGCCTTCGTAGGTCGCAGCCTCCGGACGTAGCCCGCGCACTTCGGCCAATGGCCCGTCGACGAGGCGCAGCACGTCGGCGGGCGTGATCTGATTCGCGGGGCGACCGAGGCGGTACCCGCCTTCGGGGCCGCGCTGGCTGCGCACGAGGCCGCCGCGGCGAAGGTCGACGAGGATGTTCTCGAGGAACTTGACCGGCAACGACTGCGACGCCGCGAGCTTGTCTGCGGTCAGTGGTGCTCCGTCGGGCATCGCCGCCAACGCAAGCATGGCGCGCATCGCGTATTCGGCTTTGGCCGTGATGTGCACGGCGTGAATCTAGGTCGCCGGGTCGACCAAGCCCCAGCGACGCCGTAGCGCGTGATCAGCGGCTCCAAAAAGCCCGTCAACCAGCAGCCCGATCACGAGCAACACAACCATGCTGGCGAACAAGCCTTTGGCGTCGTTGAGGTCGCGCGCGAACTGCAGGTCCGCCCCGATCGACCGGCCCAAGGACGGCGCCAACAGTTCGGCCGCCATGAGGCTGCGCCACGCGAACGCCCACGCCTGCTTGAGCCCGCCGAGCACCGACGGCAGTGCTGCGGGCAGGATCACGTGGCGGAACAAGGTCAGTCGTTTCGCGCCGAGCACGCGACCGGCGCGTACCAGCAGCGGCGGCACGTGGTCGACACCCGAGATGAGGCCGTTCGCGATTGCCGGCGCCGCGCCCATAACGACGACGAAGGCAATCGCCGACTCGCTGAGCTTGAACAGCAACACGGCGAGCGGGAACCACGCGATCGACGGCATGGTCTGGAGTCCGGTGATCAAGGCACCAAACGCAGTGCGCATCGGCTTCACCGTGGCGATGAGTGCGCCGGTGACGCCACCGATCACCGCCGCCGCGGCATAAGCACCCACCGCGCGCTTCATCGTGCGCGCCACGGCCTCCCAAAACGTTCCTGTCTTGACCTGATCGAGCAAGGTCGAGCCCACCGCCTTGGGGCCGGGCAGCACGAAGTCGGGACGCCAGTGCGACCACACGACCAGTTGCCAGAGGAACACGACGATTGCGAGCGCAGCGAGCTTGGGCCACACGCGGCTCCAGAGCTTCTGGGCGAAGGGCCGCTTGGCGGTGACGTTTTCTTCGAGCGCGTCGAGACCGGCGATTTCGGTGCGCAGTTCTTTCGCGTCAACGGCCATGGCGCGCCACCTCCTTGCGCAACGCGGCGGTGACGTGCCCGGCCAAGCCGGACACGTCGGGTGCCTCTATTCGCCGCGGTCGTTCGATGTTCACGTCGAATGTCTCGGCCACGCGACCGGGTCGGCTCGTCAGCAACACGATGCGGTCGCCGAGGCGCGCCGCTTCGCGCACGTTGTGGGTTACGAAGATGATCGTGCGACCGGTGTCGTTCCACACCCGCTCGAGCTCGTCATGCAGCAGGTCGCGCGTCATTGCGTCGAGTGCGCCGAACGGCTCGTCCATTAACAACACGTCGGCTTCCTGCGCGAGCGCTCGCGCCAGTGCGACGCGTTGACGCATGCCGCCGCTGAGTTCATGCGGTCGCCGTCCGCCCATACCGCCGAGGTGCACAAGATCGAGTAGTTCGGCGGCTCGTGACCGTCGCTCGGCTTTGCCGACTCCTCGTAACCGGAGCGCGAGTTCCACGTTCCCGGCTGCGGTTAACCAGGGCAGCAGGGCTGCTTCCTGGAAAAGGAGCGTGGCGCGGCCGGCGACGGTCACCGAGCCAGTCGTCGGGCTGTCGAGCCCGGCGATGAGGTTGAGCAAGGTGCTCTTGCCGCAGCCCGACGCGCCGACGAGACACACAAACTCGCCGGCGTTCACGGACAGGTCGATCCCGTCGAGGGCGACGAGCCCGCTTGGGAATCGCTTGGTGACGCCGCTGACGTTGACTGCTGTCGGCGAGTCCACCCGTGGAAGTGGAGGGGGCGCCAGCGTCACGGTCATGCGGCTTTAACTTGGTCTTCGCCTGCAGCCTTCAGCACCTGGTTCAAAATCTTCAGGTCGTAGATGCCCTTCAGGTCGACCGGCTTGAGGAGGCCGACGTCCTCGGCGTGTGTGGCCGACAGCTTGAGCGAGCTGGCGATCGGGTCGTTCGTGAACCGCAGGTTCTTCCACGCGCCGGCGATCACCGCATCGCTCAGTTTCTTACCGGTGATCTTTTCGATTTCGGCGTTCGCGGCCGCCTGCGCCTCCGTCGGGTTTTCGTTGACGTACTTGGTCGCTGCGACATGGCCCTCGAGCAACCGTTTCACGGCGTCCGGATGATCCTTGAGGAACTGCGTGCGCACGATGAGATGTGTCGTGACGAAGTCGCCGCCCTTCCAGAGATCTTTTTCGTTCACAAGCACCTTGCCGCCACCTTCTTGCACGAGGCGGGTCACCCAGGGTTCGGGCACCCAGGCGCCGTCGATCGTGCCGGCTTGGAACGTCGCGAGAGTCTGCGCGTTCTCCTGCGGAACGACGGTGACGTCGCCGCCACCCTGGGCGGGCGCAGTGAGGTTGGCGCTCTTCAGCCACGAACGCAGCGCGACATCTTGCGTGTTGCCGACCTGCGGTGTCGCCACCTTCTTGCCCTTGAGATCGGCGGCGGAGTTGATGCCGGGCTTCACGACGAGCGCGGCGCCGCCGGATGTAGCACCGGCGATGATCTCGATCGCGGTGCCCTTGGACTGGGCCCATGCGTTGATCGCGGGGTTCGGGCCGACGTAGGTGGCATCGATGGCGTTCGCGAACAGCGCCTCAACCGCTGCGGGCCCGGCGTTGAACGTTTGCGTCTCGAGCTTGTCCGTGCCGAGTTTCGACGCGTAGATGCCCTTGTTCACCCCTACCAACGCGGTGGCATGAGTGATGTTGGGGAAATAACCCAGGCGCACGGTGACCGGCGCCTTGTCGACGGTGGTGTTCGTCGCGGCCTTGGAGTCGTTGTTCGAGTCCTTGCCGCAGGCGGTGCCGACAACGGCAAGCGCGAGCGCGGCAGAGACAGCGATAAATCGGCGGCGGTGCATCAGGAAACCCCTCCTGGTAAGTGAACCCAGAAATCCTACCAAGTCAATGGAGTTTATGGAAATCGCCGCGTGAGAAGCTATAGCGGGCCCTTCACCCACCCCTCCGCTTCGTGATGCCGCACGACCTTGCCGGGTACTCCGGCGATGACCGATGTGTCCGGATAGTCGCCGGCAGTCACCACCGAGCCCGCCGCCACCACCACGTTGCGTCCCAGGTGCGCTCCGGGCAAGATCACCGCGCCGGCACCGAGCCAGCATCCGGGCCCAATCACGACCGGCGCCTCACTCATCCATTGCTGCTTCACGGGCATGGTCGGATCGTCGTAGCGGTGGTTGTGGTCGGTCACATAGACGTTGGGGCCCATCGTCACGTCGTCACCGACGTCGATGCCGACACGCGAAACAAAAAACGAGTTTCGCCCGATGCTGCAGTTGTTGCCGAAGCGCAGCGCCCAGCCGTTGGGCGTTCGCAGCTCTTCGCCTGGCAACCCCGCCGACATCGTGACGTACGGCCCGACGAGCGTGTGCGCGCCGATCTCGATGAACTGTTCGCCGAACAGCGCGCCGGGAGGGAAGACCAGCGCGCTGCCGTCACCGAACGCGCGAAACCGCGCCGCTACCGCGCTCTTAGCCCCGACCGTGCCCGCTCGCTCGACCCACTGCGCAAAGCGAAACAGGTAGTCGGCGACGCGCAACTACGCCGAGGCGGCGTACGCCGCGTTCGCCAGTTCCACGAACGTGTCGAGCTCGTCGGCATTGAGGACCGACAGCGCCTCGGCCATCGCCGCGTTCGTGATCGCTTCGGCCTTGTCCCAGTCGCCGACGATGTCGGTGGTGTGGTCGGCCGGGTCGCCCCAACCGAAGAGCGCGAACATGTGCGGCTGGCGGTGGTGCACGGCGTCTTTCGGATCGAT
>JBEEFT010000021.1:0-16078 GCA_041166225.1 Actinomycetota bacterium
CCTAGTCAGGAGCTCGTGGTCGGCGCGCCCTTAGAGCCGGCGGAGCCCATCGTGCCGGCCCCGCCGACGGTCGCGGAGATCGTGGGTGAGGCGGCCGCCGCTTCGCCGGCCACAGACGAGCCGCCACTACCTACGCCGAGCGACGGCACCCGACCGCCTCATCCCGCGTCACTGCGCTCGTTGCCACGAGTAATCGCGATCGCAAATCAAAAGGGTGGCGTCGGCAAGACCACGACCACGGTGAACCTCGGCGCTGGGCTCGCTGAGCTGGGCTTTCGCGTGCTCATCATCGACCTCGACCCGCAGGGCAACGCCACAACCGGCCTTGGGATCAACCCGCGGAACCTCGAAAACTCGATTTACGACGTCTTGTTGCACGACGTTGCGCTTGACGACTGCATCGAGCCGACAGCCCTGCGGAACCTTTTCGTCGCCCCAGCCACGATCGACCTCGCCGGCGCCGATATCGAGTTGGTGCCCGCGTTCAGCCGTGAGCTACGTCTGCGTCGCGCGATAGAAGGCCTCGACGATGCGTTCGATTACACGATCATCGACTGCCCGCCTTCGCTGGGGCTCATCACCGTCAACGGGCTGGCCGCAGCTAGCGAGGTCATTGTGCCGATCCAGTGCGAGTATTACGCGCTGGAGGGCCTCGGGCAGTTGCTCAAAAACGTAAACCTGGTCACGGGAAATCTGAACCCTCAACTTACAATTAGCGCAATCGTGCTCACTATGTACGATTCGCGGACCAAACTGGCCGAGCAGGTGGCCGCCGAAGTGCGAAATCACTTTGGCGAGCGGGTCTGCCGCATGGTGATCCCCCGCACCGTGCGACTTTCAGAGGCGCCGTCCTTTGGACAACCGATACTCACATTCGATCCGACCTCCCGGGGCGCCGTGGCGTACCGCGAGCTGGCTAAGGAGGTAAGTGGTGGCGCGCGCTAGCGGGCTAGGCCGGGGCCTCTCGGCCCTGATTCCCACGGATGTCACCGTTGACCGGGGCGCGAGCCTCATCGACGTGGCAGTGGATCACGTCGAACCGAACCGTTTGCAGCCCCGGAAGCACTTTGACGAGGAGACTCTGGCGTCTCTGACTGCTTCGGTGCGCGAGCTCGGCGTGTTGCAACCGATTCTCGTTCGTGCCACCGAAGACGGCCGGTATGAGCTCATTGCCGGGGAGCGACGGTGGCGAGCCGCCAAGCGCGCCGGAATGGTCTCGATCCCTGCGATCGTGCGAACCACTACGGATACGCATTCGCTCGAGCAGGCGCTGGTTGAGAACCTCCACCGCCAAGACCTCAATCCGCTCGAAGAAGCTGCGGCGTATCAGCAGCTCATCGAGGACTTTCAGCTCACCCACGACGAAGTGGCGACGCGCATGGGCAAGAGCCGCGCCGCAGTGACGAACACGCTGCGTCTGTTCCAGCTGCCGCCGGTGGTACAACGAATGGTTGCCGACGGACAGCTGGCGGCGGGTCATGCCCGCGCGCTGCTTGGAACTCCCGACCGCAGCTTCCAAGAGGCGCTCGCCAAGCGCGCCGTCGCCGATTCGCTCAGCGTGCGCGCCGTGGAGGACGAGGTACGCAGCCGCGTGAACGCGGCGACCGAGGGCGATACGCCCCCCTCGCCGAGTGCCGGCGGTGGCCCGGGAGCCAAACGCCTGCGTCCGCCGGGCTTCCGTGAACTCGAGGAACTCCTGGCCGAATTGCTCGATACGCGCGTGTCGGTCGACATGGGCCGGGCCAAGGGACGCGTGGTGATCGAGTTTGCTGACTTAGAGGACCTCGAGCGAATCTACCGGCGTCTCACCGAGCCGCCAGCGGGCTAAAAGTCCCGGGAACCGGCCTCGATCGAGGGTTGAGAGGCCGGCCAACACCTTTCCCCAGGCTGTGGGGAAGTCTGTGGGGAACCCTACGGCCGGAGCGGCCGGTGGTGAAGTCTCTACGTCAGATCTAGGCAGGGATCGTCGGCCCAGCGCGACACCGCCCGCCCGATAGCCGAGGCAGCGGTGGAGGCCTCTTCGACGGCGAAGCGGGGTGGTCCGACCTCAAGCGCGACCGCTGGCATGCGGGTCTCGCGCAGCAGCGGTGTCGCCATCGGCGTGGCTGCACCGTCGATGCCCGCACCACTGACGGAAAGCTCGTCGAGCAGTAACCCGGCTAAGCGCCTTCCGGCGGGGGAGACCGTTCCGTGCGCACCCCAGTAAGACGCGCGACAGGCGTGGCCGGGCGCGGCGAGTGCAACGGCGACGAACACGTCGGCAAACGTGGCGTTGACTTGCCCAGCCAAGATCGACGGATCGGGGTGCGATAACAACGTTACGACCGCCCCGCGATCACCGAGCACCCGCTGGAGCTCACGCAGGAACGCTCCGAGACCGCCAAACTCGCCTAAGGCGACCTTGCGCCCGAACAGCGTGGGCGGCGCAGACAGCAGGCGTGCGGACTCTCGCAACGCGGCGGGGTCGACGTCGGGGCCCTTCGAACGAAGCCGCTGCAACGCGAGCAGTGACTTCAGCCCGCACTTGCCGTCGACGAGCAACCCTGCGTTCCGCTGAAAGGAACGCAGGGCGCGGTCGGTATCGGGGCCAAACATGCCGTCGATCCGACCGGCGTCGAAGCCCAGGGCGCCGAGGCGGCGTTGGAGGTCGACGACGTCGTCGCCGCGCAAATACGGCGTGCGCAGGTACAACAGCCGGTCGCCGAGTCGATAACCGGCTTCCACCAGCGCTGACCACGTTTGGCGGCCACAAATACCGTCGACGCGCAAGCCGCGTCGTTCCTGGAAACGACGTATGGCGTCTTCGGTGCGGGCGCCGAGGGCGCCCTCCTCGCCGGCGACGGGCAGGCCTTGCGCCAGCAATCGACGCTGAAGGTCGGCGACGGCGGCGCCCTCCGCGCCAAGCGCTAGGGGCAGACCGGGCAGATCAGGCGCCACGCGCGCAGTGTGGGTCCCCAGCCCGCGGGTTACAGGTACCGATCGAGTTCTTCGAGCAGCTGATTCTTGCCCTTGGCACCGACGAGGCGCACGAGCGGCTCGCCGCCCTTGAACAAGATGAGGGTCGGGATGCTCATGACGTCGAACCGGGCCTGTGTGGCCAGGTTGTCGTCGACGTTGAGCTTGCCGATCGTCAGCTGACCCGAGCGCTCGGTGGCGATCTGTTCGAGAATGGGGGCGATGGTCTTGCACGGCCCGCACCACTCGGCCCAGAAGTCGACCAACACCGGAGTATCGGCACCTACCAACGTTTCGTCGAAGTTGGAGTCGGTGAGGGTGAGCAGATTGTCGGACACGTGGGGCCTCCTGAAGGCGAACTCGGGGATCGTACCCGGGTGATGTAACGGCTAGAGGTGCACGGCAATTCCCGAGAACGACGGCGTGAGTTAGGTGTGGACGCTTTCGAGCCAGCGCTCGCAGTCGATAGCGGCCATGCAGCCCGAACCGGCAGCGGTGATGGCCTGGCGGTAGACGTGGTCTTGCACGTCGCCGCAGGCGAACACGCCTTCGACATTCGTGTAGGTCGAGAACCCGACCGTCTTTAGGTAACCGGCCTCGTCGGAGTCGAGAATGCCGCGGAAAACGTCGGTGTTCGGGATGTGCCCGATAGCCACGAAAAGCCCGTGGATAGGCAGCTTCGTCTCTTCTCCGGTCTCGACGTCGCGCAGCACGGCCGCTTCGAGGGTGGTGTCGCCGACGAGGTCGGTGACGACGCTGTTCCACACGAATTCAAGCTTGGGGTTCGCCTTGGCCCGGTCGGCCATGATCTTGGAGGCGCGCAGTTCTGCGCGGCGATGGATGACGTAGACCTTGGTGGCGAACTTCGACAGAAACATCGCCTCTTCCAGCGCCGAGTCGCCGCCGCCGACGACGCCCACTTCGAACCCACGGTGGAAGAACCCGTCGCACGTTGCGCACGTCGACAGCCCGTAGCCGAGCAGACGCTTCTCGGCTTCGAGGCCGAGCATCAGAGAGCGAGCGCCCGTGGCCACGATGACGGCGTCGGCGGTGAACGTTTCACGCGTCGTGGTTTCGATCTTGAACGGACGGCTCGAGACGTCGACGGACGTCACCTTGGCGGTGAGGAACTCGGCACCGAAACGCTCGGCCTGCATTTTGCAGTTCATCATGAGTTCGGGGCCCATGATCCCGTCGGGAAAGCCGGGGAAGTTCTCGACCTCGGTGGTGAGCATGAGCTGGCCCCCGGGCTGATCGCTGTCCGATGACGGCTCGCCTTCGATCACGAGCGGCTCGAGGTTCGCCCGGGCCGTGTAGATCGCAGCGGTGAGCCCGGCCGGACCTGAACCGATGATCACAACCTGCCTGTGCGAGTTCATCGTGTTGCTCTGAGTGCCTTTCGCCAAAAGAAGACGCCGGCCAAGGTGAATATCACGGCTATGCCGGCGTAACCGGTCCAGATCTCGCCGGGAATGATCGCAACCAACCGAACCAGGATGATCAGCAACAACGTGAGCAATGTGATTCCCGCCACCGCGAACAACACGAAATACACGAGGTAACGCGCAATTTTCGCGAGTGGTTCGGTGGTCTTGCCGCGGACGAATTCGATGGCCTCGTCGAGCTTGTCCAGCAGTTGTGTGACCCAGTCGTCGCGCCCCACGGGAGTGGTCGGCGCCGAGGAAATGCCTGGCCCGTTTGTCATGGCCGGTGACGCTACCCTGCCGCGGTGCGCGTCGTTTCCGGAGCTCTCGCTGCAGTGTTGGTCGGCCTTTTGGGCGGTCTCATCCTGGGCGAATACGAGCTGCGCGGCACGATGGCCATCGCCGCGGGGATCCTTTTCGGGCTGGCGATAGCCGAGGTCGCGATCACCGTGGGCAAGAGCAGCGACTGGGTTCTGGTCGTCGTCGCCGCGTTGTCGGCCTTCGTCGGCCACACGTGGGCGGCGTCGATCGACGCCGGTGACAGCCTGGGCCGCATCGCCGGGATGCGCTGGGCCGGTTCGGTGCTGGCGTTGGTCAGCGCGGGTTGGTGGGTGCGAACGCTTGGCTCACGATCACTGAACAGTCCGCCCGTCGAAGAATCTGCATGATCTGCGTGCTGTCTTCGAGCTGCACCAAGTGGGCGACCGCCGCTTCGCCGTTGTAGGTCAGCGTGGCTTGCCACAGCGAGGTTTCTGCGGGTTGATACGGGCATGGCGACGGCGTTGCTCCTCCGTGGCCCCCGCCCGTCGCAGCGTTCTGACTCAGATCGGTCGACGCGCGGCGCGCGACGGCTGGCGCATCGGCGAACTCCCCAAGGTCTCCGGCGTCGTAGACGGCGGGCCCACCTGAGACGCTCGATCCGGTAGCGGTCAGCGACTTGGGAACGCCCGCCGCGCTGTCGGCGGCTTCCGGTGCTGCGGTTGCGCCACGGGTCGTGCCGTCGGCCGCGCCGGCTTTGAGCGCGGCGTTCGAATTGCTCGAACTCGGTCCCGACCCGAGTTGGCTGATCGCAAGGCCGCCGACGGCGAGCGCCACCACGAGCGCAGCTGCCGCCGACAGCGAGTTCATGCGGCGGGGGCGGGCATCGGTGTTCGAGTGACCGGACCGCACCGGCATCGGGCGCCTGAACCGGCCTCGAGACGTCTCGGCGGTGCGGACGACCGCAGAAACTGTGGCCTCGCGGATGTGCGCGGGCGCGGGGGGGACCGCGCCGACCGCAACCGTCACCGACCGCAGGGCGTCAAGTCGGCTCTGACACGCGTCGCAGCCGTCGACGTGCGCGGCATCACCCGCGACCGGTTGGCCGTCGAGCAACGCGCTCAGGAATTCGTCGTCAGGATGCGGCATTGCAAGTCCTTAGACGTCGCGCGACCCGCACGGGGTTCCCGGTGACGGTCGGATCGGTCACGATCGGCCCAGCACGTCTGCGAGGGCGGCACGACCGCGCGCGATCCGGCTTCGCACCGTTCCCGCCGGTATTTGGAGAGCCTCGGCGATTTCGGAGTAGTCAAGGCCGGCGACGTCGCGCAGCACGACGGCCGCACGGAACTCGGGCGACAAACCCGCGAGTGCGGCTTCGAGCGCCAAGCGGTCGGCGACGGTGGTGCTGACATCGGGGGAGGAGTTGCGCGCGTCGAGGCGGTTGCTGACAACCATGTCGTCTGGCCGCGCCCGTCGTTTGCGCCGCCGCATTTCGTCCAGGCTGGCATTGACTGCGACGCGATACGCCCAAGTGCCGAACCGGCTACGGCTGTCAAACTTCGGCAGGTTCCGGACGATCGCAAGTAGTGCTTCTTGGCACGCATCTGCTGCGTCGGCGTCGTTCCCAGTGAGACGGCGGCACACCGCGTACAGCCGGTCGTAGTGGTCGCGTAGAAGCTTTTCGAGCGCACGCTTGTCGCCGGACTGCGCCTGCGCGACCAGCTCGTCGATCACGCTCGGCCGGTGACGTCGAGCTCTGCGATGCGGACCTGGTTGCCGGCGGGGTCGGTGATCCACACGAGCAGCGCGCC
Source organism: Actinomycetota bacterium (assembly GCA_041166225.1). Lineage (GTDB taxonomy): Bacteria > Actinomycetota > Acidimicrobiia > Acidimicrobiales > JACCXE01 > JACCXE01. The sequence continues at coordinate 6,452 of JBEEFT010000021.1, forward strand.
GCCCTTGGCCCCACCGAGGTCGACGGTGAGGTCACGCGTCGCCGTGCCCCGGGCCACCGGTGAGCCCCACCCGCTCAACGCCGCCGCGGGCTGCTCGGCGGCGTAGATCTCGAACGTCCAACCCGTCGAGGGCGTGATGATCCGCAGCGAATCGAACTGGGAAGGAGCGTCGGCTTGCAAGATCAGACCGAGGCCCTTCTTCAGGTTGCCAAAGTGGGCGCTGCGGTAGATCTGCGTCGACCACATAGTGGACGGGTCACCGTCGACGGCAAAATGCGCGGCGGCCTCGTTCTCGGTGGGCGGCGAACCCTCGGGGTCGAACGACTTGGCTTTGACCGGCAGCGCTCGCTGCGGCCCGGACACGTTGCCGCCCTTGGTACCGGGCAGCAACATCGTGATTGCCGCCGCGGCGGCGGCGAGGACGACGACCGCGGCGATCGCGGTCCACGGGATCCTCCGCCTTTGCGCCGGCACGCCCGTCGAGGGCGTGGGCTCAGGGTCGACTAGGGCCACGGTGTCGCCGTCGTCGGGGATGGTGAGCAGCGCGCTCACAATCGCCGCAGCTGACGACGGGGGGTCGCTGCCCCGCCAGCCCAGAGCCATCTCGCGCAACGGCGAGGGCGAGGAGGGGGCGAGCGCGGCGATGAGGTTGGTGACTGCGTCGACATCGGCCCGCTTGAGCTCGTCGCCGGTACCGGACTTGGGCAGGCGTAGCCCGCGCACTCGGACCCGGCCGTCGTCGTTGACCAACACGTTGCCCGACGTCAGCGACCCGTGGACCAGATCGCGGCCGTGGGCGTCGGCGATCGCCCGCGCGATCTGCGTCGCGTACGACACGCGCTGATCGTTGGGGACTGCACCCGGGTCAAGCGGATGGCCAATCGGGAGCTCGTCGACGCGGTAGCTGGTGCCATCTCCGTCGACACCGGTGTCGAAGGTGGCGACGACGTTGCGATGGTTCAGACCGGCGAGGGCGCGCGCTTCGGCGGTGAACTGCTCTTTGTCGTCGGGTTGGGCCTGGGCCGACAACAGGCACACGACGACGTTGCGCTTGAGGGTCTCGTCGACCGCGTCCCACGACCCATCGGGGCGCTCGGACACGAGCCGATACCGGTCAGCGACACGCCGTCCGGTGACGATGGTCGCGTCGGGGGTCACGGCTGCAAGTTATGACAGTGGGCGACGGTGCCGAGGGACTCAGCCCGCGGCTTCTTCCCACGCCAGGCCGATCACGCGCGGTCCGGTATGGGTGCCCACGACCGAGCCGACGTCGCCGACCAAGAGATCATCGCGGGAACGCTCGAAGGCAGCACAAAGCTTGTCGATGAACTCGTCGATGTCGGGCGCGTCGCCGTGCATCACGGCGAGCGTCTCGGCGGTAGCTGCGCCGTGTGACTTCGCCAGTTCGATCAGATGGTCGAGGGCCCGGCCGCGGGTCCGTTGCTTGCCTTCTTCCGCCACGGCACCGTCAGCCACCTTGATCAGGGGCTTCACCGACAGCATCGAGCCGAGCGCGGCGCGTGCCGCGCCGATGCGGCCGCCCTTGCGCAGATTCTCGAGCGTGTCGAGGGCGGCAAAAACCTGCATGCGGTCTTTCTTGTCTTCGACCGCCGCGACGGTTTCGTCGATCGACTTGCCCGCGGCGACGGCGTCGGCAGCAGCGATCGCGAGCAGGCCCTGCGCGATGGTGACGTTGAGACTGTCGACGACCCGCACGTCGATCGCGTCTTTCACCGCCTCGGCTGCGAGCTGCGCGGCTTGGTACGTCGCCGACAAGTTCGATGACAAAGTGACGCAGACAACCCCCGTGGCACCCTGCGCCGCCGCCTTCCGAAATGCTTCTTCGAACGCGCCGGGCGATGGGGCCGCAGTTTCGGGGAGGGTCTTGGCGCTCGCGGTTTTCGCCCAGAACTCTTTCGGCGTGAGGTCGCGCCGGTCGACGTACTCCGTGTCCCCGAATCGAATCGTCAGGGGCACGATGTCGATCTGGTGCTCGATCGCCGCGGCGTCGGGAAGGTCGCAGGCGCTGTCGGTGACGATTCGGATCGAGGCCATAAACGTTCCTTTTACGCGCGGGTCAGACAACGGGTCGACGGGTTGGACTCGCCGGAGCGTCAAACGGTAACCGTCCGCGTGGCCGACCGTGGCCCGTGTGCATAACGACGACGTACGCGACGACAGCAGTGACCGTGTACGCAGCGGCGTACGAATACGCGAGACCACGGATGTGCATTGACGGGTACAGGGCGAGCGCCAGCACGATGTTGATCGCGTTCTCGAGCACGTACAGATAGAACACCCGACGCGTGTCCTTCCGGGCTTGCAGCGCTCGGGTGCAGAGAATGAATGCCGAGAAGCCGGGGAGTCCGAGTGCGAAGGCGCTGAGCGCCCGGGCCGTCGCGTCGAGGCTGTGATTGCTCAGTCGCCCGTGCGCGATCAAGGGCCGCAACAGCGGGTGCGCGAACAGCGCCGCGACGACTGCGGCCGGAATCAGCATCGCCGCGATGATGCGTAGGCCGCGGAAAAACAGATGGTTGAACACCTGCTGATCGCCCCGGCTGGCGGCCGCGCTCAACTCGGGCAACAGCGCGCCGGTGACCGATACCGCGATTACCGCGTGAGGCAGCTGGAAGAACTGGAACGCGGCTTGGTAGCTCGACAGTTCGCCGCCCCGCTTGTTCGCGAGCGCGACGACGAGCAGGTATGCGATCTGGTTCGCCACCACGAAGCCGAACGTCCATCCCGACAATCGCGCGGTGGCCCGCACGGCGGGGTGCCGCGGGTCCCACACGGGGCGGAAGCGAGCGCCGACGGCGCGCAACGACGGCAAGATGCCGGCCAGTTGCGCGGCGTAACCGAGGGTCGTGCCGAGCCCGAGCACGACGAGACCTGAGCCGAGCCGCAGCGAGTGCAGGCCGGCGTGGCTGATGAAGTGGGGCGCCGCGACAATTGCAGCGATCACGACCACGTTGTTGAGCACGGGAGCGAACATGGGTGCCGCGAATCGCCGCCGCGCGTTGAGGATCGCGGAGCCGACCGCCATCCCGGCGAGCAGCACCACCTGAGGCGCGAAGTAGCGCATGAACGCGACGGTGAGATTGTGTTGCGCTGCGGCGTTGCTTGAATGATTCAGCGCGGCATAAGGCGCCGAGAGCAACGGTGCGCCTACGAAGAACAGCGCGCTCAACCCCGCGGTCACCGCGAGCACCAACCACGTGACCGCAGCCACGCCGCGCCACGGGTCGTCGTCGTCCTCGAACAACCCGACGAATATGGGCACGAGGGTCGCGCTCACCACGCCGCCGAGGATGAGCTCGTACACGATGTTCGGCAGCGTGTTGGCGAGGTTGTACGCGTCGGACAGGTGGTTGAAGCCGAGGGCGTAGCCGAGTGCGAGAACGCGCAGGAAGCCGGTCGCGCGCGACGCAACCGTGCCGGCGGCCATCACGGTGCTGCGCCGGCCCAAGTTGACGGCGGCCGCCTCCTCGGGCTCAGGGTCGCTGATGTCGGTTGTGTCGCTCATCGCGTCGCTGCCGCCCGCACGCCGCGGTGATGGCGGATCCACCAGATCACGAGGAAGAGCAAGGCACCGAGAGAGAGTCCGACGCCGACGCCCGACGCATTCGTCGATCGGATGGTGAGGCGCGACTCACCCAGCACGACGCGCCCGTCGGGGGATTTCAGCAGGACGCGCAGTGGAAAGGCGCCCGATCCGAGCGACTGCACCGTGAAGCGTTGTGTCGTGTTGCGATGCGACAGCGTGATCGCCTTCGTCGACCCGCCGGGAAACTTCAGCCGGTCGCTGGCGACCTGGAGCAGCACGTGCGCCGGATAGTGCGCGAGCGACCCGACGGTGACCGGGATCCCGCCGCGGCGAGCGGTGAGGGTGACCGAGCCGCCGGTGGGCAAGAGGAACTTGCGGCGTTCCTCGGCGAGCGCCTTGGTGAGACCAGCAACGTAGGCACGCCGGGCGCTCGCGTCGAGGCTCGACGACTCTGCGATGAGCAGCCGATCGGTGAAACTTTGCGCCAGATCGGGACTGTCGACCATGACCCCTTGAAGCGACGCAATAGTGCGTCGGACCGTAGAAAACGCCGAGGGGGCCGCGGGCGGTGTGGGTGGGTTGATCAGCACGCGTGTGCGAGCGGTGGTCTTCGGAGTGGCCATCGTGAACAACCGGTCGAGCGACCCGGCGGTGAGGATTGGGCTCGAGTCGATGCCTGCAAGCAACGGGCCGAGAAGCGACGCGTTTGGCCGCCACGCAGTAGGCGGGTTGACGACGACCGAGCGAAACCGTCCCGGGTTGTCGAAGTAGATCGTCGCGAGATCGGCGAGCAGATGGTGAGCGGCCAGAATCGGCGACGCGTCGTTCGACAGATGCGCGGCGAGCCCGGCATCGGCGACGAGCGCCGGCGTCGTGGCGCGGCTGCTCGCGCGTCGCACGAGCACGGGTTCGGCGTTCGTGACGCGCTGCGCTGCGGGTTGCAAGAGTCGATCGACCACCACCAGGCGGCCCGTCGAAGATTCGGTTTCGAGTCGATCGTCGTTCGGATCTTCGATCACGCTGACACCGGACGACGGTGCGGCACCGAATACGTCGCTTATGAGTTGGCTCCCGCGCTGTTCGGACTCCGCTCGATCCGACGCCGACGACTCCGGTGTTTGTGTCGCGACGAACGGCGCGTTTAACAGCGTGTGGTTGGTGCCGAGCGCGTGTAAGGCGGTGAGAGCGGAGGTGTCAACCGCGCGAGTGCCGCGGCTCAACGCCGCAAGTGTTTCCGGCGCCGGGTTCAGCAACACGCCGTCGACGGGCAGGGTGGCCAGCGTGGTGCCGACCGCGGCGATCGCTGCTGCGTCGGCCGACACGAGCGCGTCGCGTCCATTGGGCTTGAGCGCGAACGGCGCGCGGATCGGTACTACGACGCCGACCGCGAGCTTGGGTCCGGTGGGCGCCTCGGGCACGAATATCAGGTGCGTCAGCAGCCGAGCGTGGACGGGCCCCCCGACGGAACGCAGTTCGACGGCGACGGGATACACGCCCGCGCCTCGAAGGCCGACGCGCGTCCGATCGCGAGGCTGAGCGGGGTCTTGGACACCGACGTCGAGCGTGACCGCGCCGTTCGATTCGGTCACGGCTTCGGGTAGCGCGGTAGTGAGCACCGCGAGCGGCGATGACGTGGGGCGCGTGGTCAACGTTTGGGTGAAGGCAGACCGGCTCGAAGACGCGGGGTACACCGAGATCGCGAATTCCAGATCGGATGGCGCGTCAACCTGGGGAGGCGGCGCCGCGAGTCGTATCTCGAACGTGCCCGCGCGCCCCACCCACGGGGTCTGGCTCTGGAGCACCAGCGAGCGGAGCTTCGGTTCGTTCGCAGCGCGGGCCGGCGAAGCCGTGGCCACACCAAGGGCGGCGACGATCAACACGAGCGCTAACGCGACAACGCGACGCAAGGACTTCACGACGACAGCGACGCGGCCAGCACGGCGAGGCCCTGCGGCTTACGACGAAAGGCCAATGATTCGTAGAGCGCGAGCGCGGTCGCGTTCGACTCTTGTGTGTTGACCAGCACCGAGCGGGCGTGCCAACGCGCCAGCCAACGCGTGCCGTCTAGAACAAGCGCAGTGCCGAGTCCCCGGCGTTGCGCGCCAGGGTCGACAGCGAGACGTTGCAGGTACCCCGTGCGCCCCTGCCGACCGGTGATCGCATAACCGACGAGGCGTTGGCCGTCACGCGCGACCCGGAAGCGGGCGTAAGTCGTGGCCGTACGCGCGTCGTGGATTCCGGCGGCGTCGAGGCGCCAAAAGTCACCGAAGCAGCGCCCGTCGACCGCCAGCAATTCTTCGATATCACGCCTGTCGCCGCGGGTTAGACGGATGCCAGGCGGCGTAGCGACCGGGACGCGATCGCTCGACGTGATCGAACGCTCGAGCAGGTGGAGGCGTTCGGTTATTTCGAACCCCGCCGCTACGAACCCGGCCGCTTCGCTCGCCGGCAGGGCTGAGGTGATCGCCTCGCGAAAGCCGAGCCGGCTCAACTGGTCGAGGCAGCGCCGAACGGCGCGGGGCGACAACGGGGGGCACCCCGGCTGGGGTGTCACACAGCCGATGCGCGCGTCGCCGTGCCACGGACTGATGCGCGCCCGTTCGGCCCCGTCGGTCACAAGCGCTGATGCCACCGGCACCAACCCTAGAGGCGTGCCGCAGGTTTCGATCGTTCGGAACGCGCGGTGTGCCTCCTACATTGGAACCGTGATTCCCGAGCGGCTCGAAGGCCTCGTCGCGGCCACGGCCGACCTTGCGGAGCGCTTCGCGGCCGCGGGGTACAACCTGTATCTCGTCGGCGGCGTCGTCCGTGACGCCATCGTCAATCGGCTCGGCGACGCCGCGGACTTGGACTTCACGACCGACGCCCTACCCGACGACACCCAAAAGTTGCTCAACGGGTGGGCCGACGCCGTGTGGACCCAGGGCAAGCGCTTCGGCACCATCGGCGCGAAGAAGCGTGATCGTTTTTACGAGATCACTACGCACCGAGCCGAGGCGTATTCACCGGACTCCCGAAAGCCCGACGTGTCGTTTTCGACTGCTGTCGAGGCCGATCTGTCCCGCCGCGATTTCACGGTCAACGCGATGGCGCTGAAGTTGCCCGACACCGAAGTGATCGATCCGTACAACGGCTTGGCCGATCTCGCTGCGGGTCGGCTGCGCACACCGTTATCCCCGGACGAGTCGTTTAGTGACGATCCGCTCCGCATGCTGCGCGCCGCCCGCTTCATCGCCGGTTATCAACTGGTGCCCGGCGATGACCTCGTCGCCGCGGTTCGGGCGATGGCGCCGCGCCTGTCGATCGTGTCGATGGAACGTGTCCGCGACGAACTCGACAAGCTGCTCGTCGTTGCCGACCCGTCGGCCGGTCTGTGGTTCGTGAACGACACCGGCTTGGCCGCGCAGTTCCTGCCCGAGCTACCCGGCTTGGCCGTCGAGCAGGACCCGATTCATCGGCACAAGGATGTGCTCGCACACACGATTGCGGTGGTTGCCAATACCGAGCCTGATCGAATCTTGCGGATGGCCGCCCTGCTGCACGACGTGGGCAAGCCAGCGACGCGCCAGTTCGGCGCCAAGGGCGTGTCGTTCCATCACCATGAAGTGGTCGGCGCGCGCATGGCCCGCAAGCGCCTGAGCGAGTTGCGGTGGCCGACCGACGACATCGACGCCGTGGTCAAGCTCGTCGAGCTTCACTTGCGGTTTCACACGTACGCGATGGGCTGGACCGACTCTGCGATCCGGCGCTATGTGCGTGACGCCGGCGACGAACTCGATCGACTCAACAAACTCACTCGGGCGGACTGCACGACCCGCAACGAAGCGAAGGCGAAGCGACTCGCCGATCGCATGGACGCGCTCGAGGCCGAGATCGCTCGGCTGCGCGAGCAAGAGGAACTCGACGCCATCCGGCCCGATCTCGACGGCGAGCAAGTGATGAAGCGACTCGGGATAGGCCCGTCGCGCGCGGTTGGCGAGGCGCTGGCGTTCTTATTGGAGTTGCGCCTCGAAGAGGGCCCGCTGGGCGAGGACGAGGCGGCGCACCGTCTTACGGAGTGGTGGGCGGCGCGACCCCAAGGCTGAGTGACGCCCACCGCAGCGCAACCGCGGCCATGCGGCCGAGCACGGCGATGAGCCACGGCGGCGCACCTTCGCTTCCGCCGACCATTCGGTTCAGTGCCTGACCGGCGTGCCACGCCGCAAACTTGCCCTCCTCGGGTAGCAACGCGAACGGTTCGGGCCCGCCTTCGAGCGGCAGCGTGACGGCGAGTGCGGCGCGATCGTGCACGGGGTTGCCGCGTCGCGCGTGGCTCCAGTCGACGAGGATCGTGCGGTGGCCGCGGAAGCACACGTTGTCGCTGCGGACGTCGTTGTGGACGAGAGCGTCGCCGCTGAAATCGACGGCCGCTTCGGCCCGTACCAACGCGTCGGCGGTGGACGACAGCCATCGCTCGTCGAACAGGCCCAAGCCGAGATAGGGCGACGGGTCCGCCGCGATCGTCGACCAGTGCCGCGTGATGCCGTCGCCCAAGGGCGGGAGTGGGGGAGACGTGCTGGCACCGACGCGATCGAGCGTGTCGAGCAGCGCCTCGACCTGGCCCTCGCACCACGCCACCGGTTCGCCGTTCGCGCGCTCGTGATCGGCGGGCCAGTAGGCGTCGTGCGCGTCTTCCATGATCAGCACCGGGTGCCCGCTAGCCGTGACCCACGAGATCACGTCGAGCACGAAGTCGTCGCCCACCGACGTCATTACCTCATGGTCAACCCGTAACCACTCCGCAGTGCGCGCGTCGACCGCCGCTTTCACAAACACCGACGATCCGTCGTCGAACGTGACCACAAAACGGTCAGCGGCACTCAGCCCGGTGTGCGGCCGACGCCATCGGACCGCTCGCCGGCCGAGCGCAGACTCCACCGCAGCAGCCAGCTCGGCGTGGGGCTCGCTCACTCGGCTGTGTCGATGCGGGCCTGCCAACGATCGGGCGCGACTTCGACGAAGGGGTAGCCCGACACGTGGCGCGTCGAGCGGTCCCAGAACAGGTGCGGATGGTCGGAGGGCGTCATGCACAACACGTGGATGCTCACCCCGTCGCCCGGCCCGGGGTTGCGTACCCGGTGCCACCCGTCGCCCTCGTCAGGCAGGAGGTACGTGACGTCGCCTTGATGCCAGACGTGGCGCGACACCTCGGCCAACTCGACTGTGTCGTGGTCGCGTGGTTGATCGTGTCCCGCGTACCGCGTCTCTTCGTCGCCGCCGCGCAGGTAGCCGATCACGCCCCAACATCCGTGGTGATGCACTCCCGACGACGTGCCTTCGGGAAACACGACGGCGAGGACGTGAAAGCGCCCGTCGGCCGCGGCGTATACGAGGTTGCCCACGGCATCGCCTGCGAGCGACGCGCACAACTCTTCGGGCACGGAGTCCGGCGTTGCGAGGACCTCCGCCATCGCGTGGCGCATCGCGTCGCAGCGCGCCCGCTCGTCGGGCAGGTCGGCGTCGAGCGCCGCAGTTGCGGCGTCGACCAGCCGCTGGAGTTCGGGGGTGAGCGGCGCGGGCATGGGCACGGAACGTAGCGTCACGCCGTGCCCGTCGAGCCGCTGAACCTCGCCCACCTCCCGACGCCGCTTGAACGGGCCGACCGGCTCGGCGCGGCGTTGGGGCTCGAAGCGGGCCGGCTGTTCGTGAAGCGAGACGACTGCACCGGCCTGGCCGGCGGCGGCAACAAAGCGCGCAAGCTCAACTATCTGTGCGCCGACGCGCTGGCGCGAGGTGCCGACGTGCTGGTGACCGGCGGCGGCCGCCAGAGCAACCACGTCCGCATGACGATCGCGGCGGCGAACCGCCTCGGGCTGCAGGCAACCGTGGTGATGTCGAGCGACGAGCCGAAGCAACCGAGCGGCAACGTGGTGCTCGACCACGTGCTTGCGCCGCAGTTCGTATGGGCGGGCCCGCTGCGTTACTACCCCCTCGAGCAGCGGATCACCGAGGTCTGCGAGGAACTCACAGCCGAGGGACGCAACCCCTACCAAATCCCGATCGGCGGCGCGACGCCGCTCGGGGCGCTCGGCTATGTCGACGCG
>JBEEFT010000022.1:0-7148 GCA_041166225.1 Actinomycetota bacterium
CGGCACCCGCCGAACGCGAGCTGTACGAAGCGCTGGTCACGGCCACCCGCGATTTGGCGGAGTGCTGATGCAGATCGTCGACACGGTCGCCGGGTTTCGCAAGGCGCTCGACGCTGAACGCGCGGCGGGCCGCACCGTTGGTCTCGTGCCCACGATGGGCGCGCTGCACGCGGGCCACGCGTCGTTAATCGACGCGGCTGTGCGCGCGTGCGATGTGGTTGCGGTGACCGTGTTCGTGAACCCATTGCAGTTCGGTCCGAACGAAGATCTGGCGCGATACCCGCGCCCCTTCGAAAACGACGTGGCGCTGGCGCGCGAGCACGGCGCCGCGTTCGTATTTCACCCGTCGGTCGAGGAAATGTACGGGCCGGCGGGCGAGCCGGTGCTCACCACGGTCCACGTCGCCGGCATCACCGACACGATGGAAGGCGCGGTGCGGCCCGGGCACTTCGATGGCGTAGCGACGGTGGTCGCCAAGCTGTTCAACGCGGCCGGGCCGTGCGCCGCGTTCTTCGGTGAGAAGGACTACCAGCAGCTCCAAGTGGTGCGCCGGCTGGTCCACGATCTCTCGTTTCCCGTCGAAATCGTGGGTTGTCCGATCGTGCGCGAGCACGACGGGCTCGCGCTTTCGAGCCGCAACGTGTACCTGTCGCCCGAAGACCGCGCCGCGGCAACGGTGCTGCACCGCGCGTTGCAGGCCGGCGCCGCCGAGGTCGCCAATGCCGCGGCCGTGATCACCGACCTCGTCAACGCCGAACCGCGGGCGAGCCTCGATTACGCCGAAACCGTTGTGACCCCGTCCGAAATCCGTCTCCTGGTGGCCGCCAGATTCGGCACCACCCGTTTACTCGACAACCTAGGAGTAGCCCGCTGATGCGCCGCCACATGATGAAGTCGAAGATTCACCGCGCGACGGTTACCGACGCCAACCTGAATTACGTCGGGTCGATCAGCCTCGACCCACGGCTGATGGAGCTTGCGGACATCCTGGAGTGGGAAAAGGTCGCCGTGCTCGACATCGACAACGGCGCTCGGTTCGAGACCTACGCGATTGTCGGTAACCCGGGGGAGATCACGCTTAACGGCGCGGCAGCCCGGCTCGTGCATCCCGGCGACAAGGTCATCGTGATTACCTACGCCGAATACGACAACGAAGAGTGCGCCGACTTCACGCCGCTGATCGTTCACGTCGACGAGCAAAACCGGCCCGTGCCGCACAACGTCGCGCTCGAAGCCGCGGCCGAGTAGGCCGACGCGCGCCCCAAGGTGCAAGCTTTGGGCGATGGCAGATCTCGACCTGCTCGTATTGGGCTCCGGCGTTGCGGGACTGTCCGCGGCCGTGCGCGCCGCGACCATGGGTTTGCGCGTGGGGGTGCTTACCAAGGGTGAGCTGGAACAGTCCGCGACGCGGTGGGCGCAAGGCGGGGTCGCCGCCGTGCTTGGCGACGACGAAGATTCCACCGACCTGCACCTCGCCGACACGCTGGCCGCCGGCGCGGGGTTGTGCGACGTCGACGCCGTCCGTGTGCTGGTCGACGAGGGCCCGCCGCGCGTTACAGAGTTGATCGCTCTCGGCGCCGTGTTCGACCGAGAACAAGACGGCACGCTGTCGTTGGCCCGCGAAGGCGGTCACTCGCACGCGCGAGTAGTGCACGCGGGCGGCGCTGCTACCGGAATGGAGATCGAACGCGCACTCGTCGAGGCGACGCAGACCACTGCGGCGTCGGTGATGGAGAAATGGCTAGCGGTCGACCTTGTCGTCGAGGGCGGCGGGTGCCGCGGTGTGGTGGCTCGCACGCCGACCGGCGAACGCGTCGAGGTGCGGGCCGCCCACACGCTGCTGGCCACTGGTGGCGCCGGCCAGATGTTCGCGGTCACCACGAATCCCGAACAGGCCACCGGCGACGGCATCGCGATGGCGCTGCGCGCCGGGGTGCCCGTGGCCGACGTCGAGTTCATGCAGTTCCACCCCACCGCGTTGCACCACCCGGCCATGCCGCGCCCGCTGTTGAGCGAAGCACTGCGCGGCCACGGTGCGCTCTTGCGCGACAAAGACGGGAATCAGTTCGTCGACGAACTGTCGTCCCGTGACGTGGTGTCTCGCGCCATGCAGGCCACGATGATCGAGCAAGGCGTCGACCACCTGTGGCTCGACGCCACCGGTCTTGAGCGGTTCGCCGAACGCTTCCCCACGATCACTGCTTCGCTGACGGCCGTCGGGCTCGATCCCGCGAAAGAGTGGTTGCCCATCGCGCCCGCTGCGCACTACCTGTCCGGCGGCGTAATCACCGACTTGGACGGTCGCTCCGCGGTCGAGGGACTGTGGGCCGCGGGCGAGACAGCGTGCGTCGGAGTGCACGGCGCGAACCGGCTCGCGTCGAACTCGTTGCTCGACGGGATGGTGTTCGCGGCGCGAGTTGTCGAGGCGATCGAGGATGGCGCGGTAGTGCCTCAGGCCACTGGCGCGATGCGCGCCGTGCTCGAAGGCGACGGCGGCATACGCGGCCGCCGCATCGACCGGCCCGAGCAGACGCGCGCGGTCGCGCCAGCCCCCATCGGCCCGGACAAGGTGCGCGACGCGCTCCAACGCGCGATGACGCTCGGTGCCGGCGTGCTGCGCAGCGCCGAGTCGATCGAAACGACCGACAAAGAACTGCTGAGCTTGCAGGCCGCCATTCCGTCATCGATGCGCGACGACGAACTCGAACTGAACAACCTCTTCACCGTGGCGTACGCGCTGCTGGATGCCGCGATGGCACGCGAAGAGAGCCGTGGCGCGCATACGCGCACCGACTTCGCCGAAACATCGCCCGACTTTCGCTGCCGGTTGGTGATCGCGTGACGGTTTCACTGCACCCGCCGATCGGCGCCGTACGCGAAGCCGTTCGCGTCGCGCTCGCCGAAGACCTCACGCCGATGGGCGACCTCACCGCGGCGCTCGTCGACCCCGGCGCACGCGTCAACGCAGCGATCGTGGCGCGCCAAGACGGAGTGCTCGCCGGGACGCTGTGTGTGGAGGAAACCTGCCGGCAGGTCGACGCCGACATCGCCGTGGCGTGGGAGCACTTCGGCGAGGGCGATCTCGTGACGCCGGGCGATGTGGTCGCCCACGTCCATGGATTCCTGCGCTCCGTGCTGACCGCCGAACGAACGTTGCTGAACTTTTTGTCGCATCTCAGCGGCGTTGCCACGCTTACGAGCCGATTCGTCGATGCCGTGCAAGGCACGGACGTGCGCATTCTCGACACTCGCAAGACGACGCCCGGCTTGCGCGCTTTGGAAAAAGCGGCGGTGCGTGCGGGCGGCGGGCATAACCATCGCGGCTCGTTGAGCGAAATGGTTCTGGTCAAAGACAACCATCGGGCGGGGTTGTCGATCGCGGACGCAGTGAAGGCCGCGACCGACGCGTGGCCGGCTCGCACCGTCGAGGTCGAATGCGACACGATCGAGCAGGTACGCGAGGCGGTCGAAGCCGGCGCGCAAATGGTGCTGTTGGACAACTTCAAACCCGATGCGATCGCGGAAGCCGTCGCGCTCGTGGCGGGGCGAGCGTTGGTGGAAGCGAGCGGACGGATGAGCCTGGACACAATTCGCGCCTATGCCGAGGGCGGGCCCGACGTCATCAGCGTCGGCGCGATTACTCACAGTGCGCCGGTCTTCGACTTCGGACTCGACTTGGAGATGCGCTAGTGCTGCTCGCTATCGACGCCGGTAATACGAACACGGTGATCGGCCTATACGACGGCCTCACGTTGCTGACGCCGTGGCGCGTCGCCACGCAGGTCGAACGCACCAGCGATGAGTTGGCGTTGTTGATTACGCAGTTCCTGGCCCAGCACGACGTCGAGTTCGACGAACACATCGAGGGTGTGGCGGTGTCTTCAGGCGTCCCGCGCGTTACTGCGGCGCTGCGGGAAATGGTGAGGCGCTACGCCAAACAAGCCAACCTCGTGGTGCTCGAGCCCGGCACCAAAAGCGGCATGCCGATCCTCTACGACAACCCGCGTGAGGTTGGTGCCGATCGCATCGCGAACGCGGTGGGCGCCTACGACCTCTACGGCGGACCGACGATTGTCGTGGACTTTGGCACCGCGAACACGATCGAGGCCATAAGTGCCGCCGGCGAATATCTGGGAGGCGCGATCTTTCCGGGAATCGAAATCAGCCTCGACGCGCTATTCGCGCGCGCCGCAGCGCTGCGCCGTGTGGAACTGGTCGAGCCCCGCAACATCATCGGCAAGACCACGGTCGAGTCGATCCAGTCGGGTGCGATTTACGGATATGTCGCACAGACCGACGGGCTGGTGCATCGGTTCCTCGACGAAATCGGTGACGCCACCGTGATCGCGACGGGTGGGCTTTCCGGACCGATCGTGCGGCTGTCGGAAACCATCGAGCATCACGAGCCGTGGCTCACGCTTCACGGCTTGCGAATCATCTATGAGCGCAACGCTTCATGAGCAAAGCACGCGTCGTCATGGCGGTCGCGCTGATCGCGGTCGCCCTCGCTTCGTGTAAGGCCGGCGGCAAATCGTCGGGTCTGAACGCTCATACCTCCGCCGACACGTCGACGACGCTCTCCACCGACGCGGCGAGCGCGAGTGGTGGTGCTACTTCGACCACGGCGAGCGGTGGTGCTCCGGCAACCGTCGCGGGGGCCACGGACACTACGGCCATCACGACGAAGCCCGATACTGACCATCTCGCACTCCCCAAGCCTGGCGACTACACCTTCCGCGACAGCAAGAGCGCAGGTGAGGGCGCCGGCGACCGAGACACGCACTTCAACCTCAGTGTGAGGGGACAAGTCGTACGGGTGCAGCAGACCGAGATCGCGTCGACCGGCCCGGCGAGTTATTACGAGGAGACGCACCGACGCGAAGGGCTGTACCTCACGAACACCGTCATCAGCGGCAACAGTTGTGCATGGTTCCCGTCGGCGGCGTCGCTGCCGCAGTCGGTAATCGACGGCGGAAAGGACACGACAAAATCGACCTGCTCAGCGCAGATCGGTGACACCACCTACCACTTCAGCCTGGAAATCAACTTGGCGTTCAAACAACTACGGACCGTCGTGATCGCCGGCACCGCGTATCGGTGCATCGACGTCACGCGTCACCGCGTGTTCACGAACGCCGACGGCTCGGAGACGGTCGACGCGACCGACACCTACGCGTTCAAACTCGGCGTGCGTGTCGCGACCGACGAGCACGTGCTGGCCAAGAGTGGGACGCGCTCGAGCGACTACCTCCATCGGGTCGTCTTGACGGCGTTGCCCGCGTGACCGTCCCGTACCGCTTCGAACAAACGGCGACGGCGTCGGGGTTGCGCGACGACTACGGCACGCTCGAGCCTGGCGCCGAGACTGGGGTCGTGGCGTCCGTCGCCGGCCGGCTGATGTTGCGCCGCGAACAGGGCAAGCTCGCGTTCGGCACGCTCGACGACGGCACCGGCCGGATTCAACTCTTCGCCGGCAATGCCTGGACGGAAGGCTTTGCGGAGTTCTGCCGGCTGTCGTTGGGCGACTGGATCGGTGTGAAGGGCGAGGTCGTCGCGACCCGCACCGGCGAACTGTCCGTGAAGGTCGCCGAGTGGGTGCTGCTGGCCGAAACGAAGCGGCAGTTCCCGGACAAGTGGCACGGCATCAGCGACCCCGACATGCGCTACCGGCAGCGCTACGTCGACACGTGGGTAACCGACGACGCGCGCAAAACGCTGCTGGCACGAAGCAAGGTGCTCAGCGAGATGCGGCGCTTCCTCGAAGACCGCGGCTTCATCGAGGTCGAGACGCCCGTCCTGCATGGTGTGGCCGGCGGTGGAACGGCCAAGAAGTTCACGACGCACTTCAACTCGCTCGACGCCGACTTCGACCTGCGCATCGCGAGCGAGCTGTACTTGAAGCGGCTCGTGGTCGGCGGTTTCACGAAGGTGTTCGAGATCAGCCGCGTGTTCCGCAACGAAGGGTTGTCGCCCCGCCACAACCCCGAGTTCACGATGCTCGAGCTGCAAGAGGCCTACGCCGACTATCAGGACATGATGACGCTGTTCGAGGAGTTGGTTTCTCACCTTGCGATGCAGGTCTGCGGCACCACGCAGCTCACCTACGGCGGACGCGAACTCGACCTCACGCCCCCATGGCGACGAGCGACGATGGACGAGTTGGTCGAGGAGGCCACCGGTGTGCGCGTCGACATCAACTCTCCGGTCGAGGAGTTGCGGGCGCTGGCGCGCGAGCACGGCGTGAAGACCGAAGACGCCTGGGGCCCCGGCAAGTTGCTCGTGGAGATCTACGAGAAAACGGCCGAGACCAACCTTTGGGGACCGGTGTTCGTCACCGACCATCCCAAGGAGACGTCGCCGCTAGCTCGCGATCATCGCGAGCGTCGCGGTTACACCGAACGCTTCGAGCCGATCGTGGCCGGGCGCGAGTTGGGCAACGCGTTCACCGAGTTGGTCGACCCCGTCGAGCAGCGCGCCACGTTCGAAGCACAAGCGCGCGCCAAGGCCGGCGGCGACGACGAGGCGATGTCGGTCGACGAGGACTACATCCGCGCCCTGGAATACGGCCTGCCCCCCAACGGCGGGCTCGGCATCGGCGTCGATCGTCTCGTGATGCTGCTCACCGATTCGCAAAACATCCGAGATGTCTTGCCCTTCCCCGCGCTGCGCCCCGAAGTGTTCGACTAGTTCGTCAGCCCGAACCCACGCGTTTCACCGAAACGCCAGGACGTAAAGCCTCGGCCAGTGGCCCTTCTGAAAAAAGCGGTGTTCGGCGGTGATGGACCACTGGGACTGCGCGCCGAGCGCGGACTCGAACACGCGGATCTCGTGCGTGAGTACGCACAGCGTCGCTCGTCGCGAGGAGATGCGCGTCGCGGCGGCGAGCACCGCGGGGTACAGGGTCTCGTTCTCCTCGTGCGAACCGACTGACGTTCCCCACGGCAGATTCACGACGAGCTTGTCGAATTCGCCTTCGGCGTCGAGCACGTCGTCGTTGCGGAGATCGACCTTCGCGCCGCGGATCGCCGCGTTACGGAGGTGTGTGTTCGTAATCGCGATGGCTTCGGCGGAGATGTCGTAACCGACGCACGTCGCGGGAAGCCCGATCGAGAGCCGTTCCACCAACAACGTGCCCGACCCGCACATCA
>JBEEFT010000023.1:0-11403 GCA_041166225.1 Actinomycetota bacterium
GTGACCTTCTGAAGCCGGCCGGCTTTGTGCGCCTCGATCGCGGCGTCGCACGTCGAGCCCATGATGCGTTCGTTCTGCGCCAGCAGGTCGTAGGCGTATGTGTGGAAATACGAGATGCCACCGATCAATGCGGCGCCCGCGATGAGGTGGTCGACCTCCATGGCCGTGCGCGTCATCAGATCGATGTCGCGGCAATCGCCCTCGATAAACGTGTAGTGCGCGTCGCTGTCGTAGCTCTTGGTGACCTTGCCGTACTTGCTGAGGTTGTCGATACCGACGACCTCGTAGCCGCGGCTCAGAAGTTCTTCGACGATGTAGCCCCCGATGAAACCGGCCGACCCGGTGACGAGAACGGTTTCACTCACGAGTTGTCTGCTTTCTTGTTCGACGAGGCGCTCTTGGCGCGTAGTTGTTCGACACTCAGCGGCGGGCCGAACGCGAACCGATACCAGTGCAGGTACCGGGGCAACCAAGCGGCGAGCTTGAAGTTGCTAACGCCGAAGGTGCGGTCGAGCCAAATCGTGGGTATCTCGGCGACGGGCAACCGGAGTCGGCGCGCCTTGGCCACCAACTCGATGCCGACCTCGAAGCCGTCGTCGCTGTCGATGCCGACCTCTCGGACGAAGCTGCGCTTGTATGCCTTGAAGGAGTTCGTGGCGTCGTTGGTGCCCACGCGGGCGAGGAAATGCAGAGACCGCCCGGCCGTGCGCGATAGCACCGTCTTGAATGCAGCGCCGCCGACCTGTTGGCCGCCTCGCATGTAGCGCGACGCGGCGGCGACGACCACGCCGCGCTCGATCAACCGCGTGAGCTGGTCGATCTGCTGCGGGTCGTCGCAGCCGTCGGCCATCGTGACGACCACAACGTCGGCCCGCGCGTGGTCGATGCCGAAACGGATCGCTCGCGCCGGACCCCGTCCGTACGTGTTCACAGTCGGCACTAAACGTGGCTCGCTCTTGGCGTACTTCTCGATCCACGGCATCGTGGAGTCGTCGGGGCTGTCGCACACCACGAGCACTTCGCACGGCAGTGTCACCGCTTCGAAGATGCGGTCGAGGTGGGGCAGGATTGCGTCGCCCTCCTCGTAAGCGGTGACCACGACAGACACACGCGGCTCACCCGGCGCCAGCGGGCTCATACTTGCGTGTTCATGCCCGTGAAGCCCCAAACGTCGACCAGTGGCGTGGTGGTGGGCAGGTCGCGGTACTCGGGGTGCGGCGCGGCGAGCACCAGCACGTCGGCCTCTTTGAGCACGTTGTCCAGGCTCACCAGCGACGCGTCGGTGGTGACATGAGGGTCGGTGCACAACACGTTGCGGGCCTTGAACCGCAGGATGCGGCGCAGCTTGTACGCGAGCGAATCGCGGGTGTCGTCGCTGCCGCCCTTGAATGCCATCCCCAATACGCCGACGGTCGAGTTGCCCAGGTCGAAGGCCTCTTCCATCTTCGAAACGATGTAAAGCGGCAACCCCTCGTTCACCATCATCGACGCGTGTCCGAGCACGAAGTTGTTGTTGCTGAACGCGGCCAGTTGCATTGTGTCCTTCAGCAGACACGGGCCGGCCGCGAATCCCGCGCCGGGCAGGTCGGCGGCGCGTGGATAGTCGAAGGTCATCGCGGCGCGGATGCGACCGAAGTCGAGCCCGAAGTCGTTCGCGATCATGAACAGCTGGTTCGCAGTGGCGAACTTGATGTAACGCCACGTGTTGGTGAACAACTTGGCCAACTCGGCTTCTTCGGGGCTGAGCGGCACCGTCGAAGCGGTGAGCGCGCTGAACAGCTTCTCGGCGCGCGCCTGGCCGTTGGGCGTGCGGCTCGCGACGATCTGGGGCAGGTCGAACAACTCGCGCAGGGCGGCGCCTTCGGCGATGCGTTCGGGGCAGAAGGCGACCTCCACCTGAACGCCCAGTTCGGCGATGAGCCTCTCGACCATGGCCGTGACGCCGGGGTACAGCGTTGAACGCAGCACGAGGAGTTGCCCGTCGCGCAGGTGTGGCGCCAGCGCCTTGACGGCGTCGGGTACTGCAGTCGGACGGGGGTCGAGGTGTTCGTCGACTGGCGTGCCGATCACGACCAACACGTGTTCGGCGCGGGACACGTCGGCCGCCGACGTAGTGGCCCGAAGCGTTGACCCGACGCGGGCGAGCACCTCGTTTGCGCCGTCTTCGACGAAAGGCATTTCACCGTTGTTCACTTGGCCGACAGCGCGCTCGTTCACGTCGAAGAGCGACACCGACAGCCCGCGATCGGCGAACGCCAGGCCCAGAGGCAGCCCCACGCGTCCGCAGCCGCCGACGATCACAAGATCGAGGTCGAAAGCCACAGAGCGATTCTAGAGGGACGCCTATCGACAACCGTGGTCCGCCGTGCGGCAAATATGGACGAATGGCGGGCATCGATCACACCAGGCGCGCGAATTCTCGCGGTTACTCGCCCGCGGTCAAACAGCGGTGGGGCGCGATCCATGTGGTGTCGCTCGTGGTCGTTCTGGCCGTGCTCGTGTTCGTGTGCCGTGGCCAATGGTTCTTCGGCGACGAGTGGGACTTCTTGTTGCTGCGCGGGCTGCGGCACTCGCAGTACGGCTTACTGCGTCCGCACAACGAACACTGGAGCACGATCCCGATCCTTTGGTACCGGGCGGTGTTCAGTGTCGTGGGCGTCAAGACGTACTGGCCCTACCTGTTCGGGCTCTTCGCGGTGCACCTCGTGGTCGTTCATTCGGGCTGGCGCATCATGCGCCGCGTCGGGGTGCACCCCGCGGTCGCCGCCGGGGCCGCGCTCGTGATGGGGTTGTTCGGGGCCGGGTCGGAAAACCTCACGTGGGCGTTCCAGGTTGGGTTCGTGGGCTCGCTTGCCGCCGGCATGGTTTTGATGCTCGCCGTCGACGACGAGGGAAAGCGGTCGCGTGTGGGCCTCGTCGCCGCGGGCGCGGTGGCTGCGCTGATGTTCTCGGGGATTTCGGTGGTGATGGTTGGCGCGGTGGGCCTCACCGCCTTCGCGCACTGGGGATGGCGGCGAGCGCTGGCGGTCGTGGCGCCCGCCGGTGTGGCGTATGTGGCGTGGCTGAAGCTGTACGGATCCGTCGGGTTGCACGGGGGCAACGCGCAGTACCACGGCGGGTTGAAAGACGTGCCTCGTTACGTCTGGGGCGGCCTGTCCGACACGCTGGGCGAGCCGCTGCACAGCCGGCGCGTCGGTGAGGCGCTGTTGGTCGTGCTGATCGTGGTGGTGGTCGCACGCGGTTGGCGATGGTGGCGCGAGGCGCCCGACGTGCTCGCGCTCGCCGCAGCCGCGCCCGTGATGTTCGCGGTGATCTCACAAGGCCGCGGCGCCCTGCAAGATCCGTCGGCCTCGCGCTACCTGTACTTGTGCGCCGGGATGCTCGTGCCGCTGATCGGCTACGCGGTGCATACCGCAGTGGTGAAGCGTCCGGCCGCGATTGCTGTAGCGCTCGTCGGGTGTTTGGCGGTTACGGCGAGCGGCGCCGGCCAGTTACGCGATCACGCCCGGTTCGAGCGCACCCGCGAACTTGCACTCAAGGGGCAGATCCTCGCGGCCGTGCAAGTCGAGCGCGGCGAGCCAATCGTCACCGACCTCCCGGATTACACGTACTCGCCGGAGTTGCGCGTCGACGGCCTGCGCCGTCTCGACGCCAAGCACAGGTTGCCGCCTCTGCTCTTCGACGCACGCGACCTCGCTGCGGCTCGCCTCGCGTTGCAGGTCGTGGTGTTGCACGCGGGTGAACCGGGCTTCGGCGGGCAGCCACTTGCCGGCGCCCACGCCGACGTGCCCGCGGGCGCCACGCTCAGGCCCGTGGGGAACAGTTGTGACGAGGTTGACCTCGGCACCGCCACGCTTGTCGTGCGCACCGAACCGAATGGCGCCAACGGCACAAACCCGCCTGCGCGCTTCACGGTGCGGCCATCGTCAGCCGACGTCATCGAAGCGTTCGTGCCCGCCCCCGCGGGCACGGTGGGTCCGCATCGGTTCCCGGTTGCGGCGAACGAAACCGTCGAGGTGCACCAGGCCGTCGCCGGCGTCGCCGAGTACCACCTGCCGACCGGCCCGAACCTCGTGTGCGGTCTCGCGTGGAACGCGCCGTGAACGATGTCGACGCGGCGATCGTCACGTTCGGCGGCGCCGAAGACATGCGCGGATGCCTCGCCCGGCTGCAGTCGCAAACGCAGCCGGTCGCGAAAGTGTTCGTGATCGACAACTCACCAGACGACAGCGTGCGCTCGGCCGTCGAAGACGCCGATGTGATTTACGTGGCGAACGCCACGAACGTGGGTTACGCGGCCGCGATGAACCAGGCGTATGCGCTGTCGACGGCGCCCTATCTCTTGAGCTTGAACGCAGACTGCCTGCTCGACCCCGGCTACCTCGGCGCCTGCGTCAACGCGCTCGACGCCGACGCCCGCATAGCGGCAGTGACGGGCACGCTGCGGTTGCCCACCGCCGCGATCGATTCGACCGGCATCGTGATCACCGCCTACCGAACCGCGGTCGAACGCGACCGCAGGCGCGCCGCGCCGAGCGCCGATGCCGGCGCACCGTTCGGCGTGTCGGGCGCCGCCGCAGTGTGGCGACGCGCCGCGCTGGACAGCGTGGGCCCCGAACCGTGGTGGGCGTGGCTGTTTGTGTACTGGGACGACGTCGAGATCGCGTGGCGCCTGCGCCGCCGGGGCTGGACGTTCGCGCACGCACCGCGGGCCACTGCGATTCACAAACGGGGCAGCGACTCCGCCGCCCCGGACTTCATCGAGGCGCAGTCGTTGCGAAACCGCGTTGCCACCGTGGCGCGCCATGAGGGCCTGCGCGGCCTCGTGGCGGCACGGCCGCTGGCGTACAACGCGCTCACCGTCGCACGCTTGGCCCTGCGCCATCCGCGCGCGCTGATGCGCGCCGATCCGGTGGGCGCGGCCCGGGCCGGCTTGCGCGAGCGCGGCCACGACGTCGGCCTTGGTCGTTCTCCAGCGGTCTCGTAGGGTCAACGCATGCGAGCGTTTGTCACCGGGGGTCACGGCTTCGTCGGCCCGTACCTGCTCGCGCACCTCGAAGAGTGCGGCGACGATGTGGTCGCGCCCGAACAGCACGACGTCGACCTCGACGATCCCGAAGCCGTCACCGCGGCGGTTGTCGACGCCCGCCCCGACGCGATCTATCACCTCGCGGCGCTGGCCCACGTCGGTGAGAGTTGGGCCGACCCGGCGCGGACCTTCGACGTCAACGCGGTCGGAACGCTGCGTCTGCTCGAAGCGGCACGGCGCGTCGACCCGAAGCCGCGCGTCCTGCTTATCGGCTCCGCCGAGGTGTACGGCCCGGTCACGCCCGACGAAGTGCCAATCACCGAAGAGCGACCGCTCAATCCCGTGACGCCGTACGCGGCGAGCAAGGTCGCGGCCGAATACTTAGGCGTGCAGTACAACGCGGGCTTCGACGTTCCCGTGATCCGCGCCCGGTCGTTCAACCACATCGGCCCCGGGCAGAGCGGGCGCTTCGTAGTGCACGACATCGCGACCCGAATCGTCGAGAGCATGAGGGCGGGCGCCGATGCGCCGATCCGCGTCGGCAACCTGTCGGCCCGGCGTGACTACACCGACGTGCGTGATGTGGTGCGGGCGTACCGCATGTTGGTCGACCAGGGCGAGCGCGGGCAGGCGTACAACGTCTGCTCGGGCACCGACGTGTCGGTCGACGACCTCGCGCAGCGCCTGCTGGCGCTGGCGGGTGCCGATCTCAAGCTCGAAGTCGACCCCGCGCTGATGCGCCCGGTCGACGTGCCGGTGTTGGTGGGCGACAACACGCGGCTGCGCGCCACCACCGGGTGGTCGCCGAAGTACACCCTCGACGACACGTTGCGCGCCGTACTCGACGCGATCGCGTCGGCGCTTTAGCTGGCGGCGGCGGCGGCGGGAGCGAGCGCGCTGCGGACCTGACGACGCGCTTCTTCGCCGGCCTTGCGGGCCTGCTTCACAACGGGCTGGGCCTGCTCGGGCAGACGGTCGACCGCGCTGTCGATCTGGGCCTCTACTGCCTTGAGGACGGGCTCGACGCGAGCGTCGGCCTGCTGGATCAGTTCGTTGACGAGCTTGCGGAGCTCTTCGCGGCGCACCTGCGCACGCTGAACGCCGATGACGCCCATGCCAACTGCGATGTAGGCGGCGTCGCGCAGATTGTCGTTGAGGCTCATTGCGTCTCCTGAAGGTAAAGGGTTCGGGCAGAAGTGATACCCGGTGCTAACTAGATTAGACGTTTTGCATAACTGTTGCAAGCAGCGGGTCAGCGGGAAAATCGGCACAACGCCACTAGGTTCTTGCGCCTCATGCTTGTCGATCAGAGCGCCGAACCCGAACTGGCGGCGCCGCCTCCCGTCGTCGCCGTGATGGTCACGCGCAACCCGGGTGAGTGGTTCGACTCCGCTCTGGCCGCTCTGAACGCGCAGGACTACGACAACCTGTCGATCCTCGTGATCGACGCGGCGTCCGACGTCGATCCCACTGCCAGGGTCGCCGCGGTCGCCCCCGACGCCTTCGTCCGTCGCCTCTCGACCGACCCGGGCTGGGCGGCGGCGGCCAACGAATCGCTGGGCATGGTTCAGGGCGCCTCGTACCTGTTGTTCTGCCACGACGACGCGGCGTGCGCCCCCGATGCCGTGCGGCTGCTCGTCGAGGAGGCGTACCGCTCCAATGCCGGCGTGATCGGGCCCAAGCTCGTCGACTGGGACGACCACTTCCGCATCAACTCGGCCGGCGTCACGATCGACAAGACCGGGGTGGTCGCGCCGCTCGTCGACCCCGGCGAGCTCGACCAAGAGCAGCACGACGCCGTGCGCGACGTGTTCGCGCTCGACGGTGCGGTGTTGCTGGTGCGCGCCGATCTCGCGGTCACGCTCGGCGGGTTCGACCCGAAGCTTTGGCCCTACGGCGAGGACATCGATTTCTGCTGGCGCGCGCAGATCGCCGGCGCCCGGGTGCTGGCCGCACCGGCGGCGCGCGCCGCGCACCGGGGCGCGAGCGTTGGTGGCTACCGCGTGGGTCTCGGCGGGCCCGACGCAGACCACCGCGCCGTGGCCCGTCACCGCGACGGCGTGCGCGCCGCCGAGGTGCGCCACCGGGTTCGGATGGTGGTCACTAACTACACGCCCATGCACTTGGTGCGGGTGGTTCCCCAGCTGTTGTTGGTCGAACTGGTCGAGTTGGTCTACGCACTCCTCGCCGGTCGGCCCCGCGTCGCAGGTTCGATCGTGCAGGGCTGGGTCGAACTGCTGCGCGACCCGGGCGGCGTACGCAAAGCCCGCAAGCGCGTCAACGCGATTCGCCAGTTTCCCGACAGCGAGGTCCGCCGACTCCAGACACGGGGCTTCGCGCGCGTCAACCGTTTCGTGCGCGGCCAGTTGCACGGCGAAGACCGCGCCCGAGCCTTCGCCGAGTCCGGCGCCGGGCTTCTAAAAGAGATCGCGGGTTCGCGTGGCGCGCTCGCCGCATGGGGCGTGCTCGGGTTGGTGTTGCTTGTCGGCACCCGCGGCTTGTTGGGTAGCCGCCTCCCAGCGCTGGGTCAGTTCGCACCAGTGGGTTCGGTCGGTGGGCTGTTTCGCCAATTCTTCTCGGGTTGGCGCACGAGCGGCCTCGGCGCCGAGTCGCCGGCACCACCCGCGTTCGCATTCCTCGGCTTGGCCGGTTCCCTATTGCTCGGTGCGGTCGGGGCCGCGCAGAAGCTGCTCGTCCTCGGCCTCATCCCGCTGGGCTTGCTCGGGGCGTATCGGCTCGCCCGCAGCGTCGACGTGCCGCGGTCGGGCCTCGTCGGGCTGTGCGCGTACGCGGCGGTCCCGTTGCCGTATGCGTCGCTGGCCCGCGGCCGCTTGGACGGCTTGATCGCGTACGCGATCGTGCCGTGGATTTTCCGGCGTATGCGCGCCGGCGCAGAGGGCGGCGGCCACCGCGCCGCCGAGCCGGCCGACGGTCGCCGCCGTCAACCGTTCTTATTTGAATGGCGCTCGGGCCTGGGCGTGGCGCTTCTCCTTGGTGTCGCTGCGGCGTTCGCGCCGGGTGTGCTTGCGATGACCGTGTTGTTGGCCGTCGGCGTTTTCGTGGGATCGCTGTTGGTGCGCGCCCCAGGCGACGGCCGCCGCGCGTTGTCCATCGCTGTGTTCGCGGTCGTCGTCGCCTTCCTGCTGTTGGCGCCGTGGTCGTTCACGATGTTGGCGCCGCGCGGGCTCGAGCATGCGATGTTCGGGCCGGGGCTATCGCCGAGCCGGGGCCTCTCGTTCGGCGCCGCGCTTCGTCTCGAATCCGGACGGCTGGGCTCTTCACCGTATGGCTGGGCGTTGCTCGTTGCGGCCGCGCTGCCGCTGCTGATCGGCCGCGGGTGGCGGCTCAGCTGGGCGATCAGGTGCTGGACAATCATCGTGGTCGATGCGGCCTTCCTTACCGCGGTGGGCCGGGGCTGGATCGGTCTGCCTATCCCTAGCCCTGAGCTGTTCTTGGCCCCGGTAGCAATTGCGATCGCGTGGTCGATCGCATTGGGGTTCATCTCGTTTCGCATCGACCTGCGCGAGTTCCGATTCGGTGCACCGCAGGTGGCCGCGGGAGTCGCCAGTGTTGCGTTCGCGTTCGCAGCCGTTCCCGTCGTCGCCGCCGCCGCCAACGGCCGTTGGGACTTGGCGCCCGCCACGCACGCCACCCAACTCAGCTACATCGACGACTCGCCCAAAACCGGTGACTTTCGCGTCTTGTGGCTCGGCGACCCCGAGGCACTGCCCGTCGACAGCTGGCCCATCGCCGCCGGCGTCGCGTACGGCACGTCGCGCAACGGTCTGGGTGGCGTGACCGACCTGTGGGCCCCCAACGAGCCCGGGCCGTCGGGGGTGCTGGGCGACGCGGTGAAGATCGCGTTGAACGGCCGCACGACGCGGCTCGGTCACCTGCTGGGGCCGATGGGCGTGCGCTATGTGGTGGTGCCGCGCCGCGCCGGCCCGAAGGCGCAGGGTCGGCCCGTGCTCGCTCCCGCGCGTGACGTCGCCGGTGCGATCGCCGAGCAAGCCGATTTCCGTCAGCTCGACGACAACCAAGACGTCTCGGTGTTCGAGAACGCCGCGTGGGTGCCGATCCGGGCCGCACTCAACCCGGCGCAGGCCCGCGCCGTCGCCTCGACCTCGCCGAGTTTGGTGGCCGCCACAGACAACGCGCTCGCGGGTTCGCCCCCCGCTCTCACCGTGCGGCGATCGCCGTACAACTTCGCGGGTTCGCTCAACCGTGGGGGACTGTTCTTCGCCGACGCGTCGTCGCCCCGCTGGCATCTCAAAGTGGGCAAGTCGTCGGCGTCGCGAAAAACCGCGTACGGCTTCGCGTCGGTGTATTCGACTAACGGCTCGGGCCCGGCCACGCTGCGGTACTCAACGTCGCCGATCCGGTTGCTGTCGCTTCTTTTGGAGCTAGCCGTGTGGGTGTTGGTGGTGCGCGCCGCGTTGGCGTGGCGCCGATCGACGCGCGGAGCGCTCGCATGACCGCGCCAGCCCGCGACGTCCGGCGCCTACCGCCGATCATCGTGCTTGTACTCGCCCTCGTCGCGCTCGCAGTGGCCGACCGCGGTGACCGGCCGCCGCTGACACCCGCAGGCGCAAGGCTGGTCACTGCGTTCGCGCCCACAGCGTCGCCGCCCAACTCGCTGACATCGGCGTGGTACTGCCCGGTGGGCACGGCGGCGCCAGGCGGGCAAGCCGAGAGCACGACCGTTATCTACAACCCCACGGTGCGCCAGTTGCGCGGTGTGATGGACGTCGTGGGGGCCGATGGCACGAAGGCATCGAAGCCGATCACGGTCGAACCCCGGTCGGTACTCACGGTCCCGGTGGCGCAGGTATTGAAGAACGCCTACGTCGCGGCCACCGTGCGCCTCGACGGCGGCGGCGCCATCGTGGAGCACGCGGTCACGGGGCCCGCGGGCGACGCGGTGGGCGCGTGCGCGTCGTCGGCGTCGACGCGCTGGTTCATGCCCGAAGGCGCAACCACGAAGTCGGCGAGCCTCATCTACGCGTTGTACAACCCGTTCCCCGACGACGCCATTGTCGATCTCGCCTTCAGCACCGACCAGGGCCGTGACGCGCCCTCCGCGTTCCAGGGTGTGGTTGTTCCCGCGAACAGCGTGGTGCCCCTCGACGTCGGATCACACGTCCGCCGGCGCGCCCACGTGAGCGCAGCCATTCACGCGCGCCGCGGCCGCATCGTGGTCGAGCAACTCCAAGTGCACAACGGCGACGGCCGCAAGGGTGTCGGCCTGATGCTCGGAGCGCCCCGCACGGCCACGAGCTTCGTGTTCCCCGACGGGATCGCGGGCCCCGATCAGATGGAACAACTCCACTTCTTCAATCCGGGCGACACCGAAGCTGCCGTCGAACTCGACTTGGTGCTCGACACCGGCGACGCGCAGCCCTTCAAAATCCGGGTTCCGGCCCGCGATCGCATCACGATCGACCTGTCGGCGGAGTCGCGCATTCCCAAAGGCGTCGGCCATGCGTTGTCCGTCCACGTGTCCAATCACGTGCCTATCGCCGTCGCTCGCACTACCGACGTCGGCCCGCCCGGCGCCCGCCACGGTTACCTGTCCGACATCGGCGCCACGAGCGCCTCGCCCCACTGGGGCTTCGCGGCGGGCGGCTCCACGGCGGGGCTCGACGAGTGGATCTCGATCGTCAACGAGGCGCCCAGCGCGGTGACCGTCAACGTCACCACGACCGACGGTTCGTCGGTGCGGTCGTTGCCCGGCGTCAGTCGGCTCACCATCGCGCGCGGTGGACGCGTCGTGTTCCGTCTGGCCGACCACGGCGGCACGCCGGTGACGCCGCTGATCGTGAATGCTTCGGGACCCGTAGTCGCCGAACGCACGACCTACCGCCTCGGCGGCGTCGGTGCCTCCGCGGTGATCGGTGCTGTCGTGTCGACCGACCACGACTGAGCCGCTGCGCAGCGGCTACGGCGCGACCTCTCCGGCGGTTTCGGCGCCGTCGGCTGCGTCGCGGGCTTGCTGGTCTTGCATTGCCTTCACGATCGCTTCGAAGATCTTCGCGGCGTCTTCGTCGAGGTGGTCACGGGCCCTGAGCAGCACGAGTGCCCCGATGAACACCGGCGGGCTGCAAATGAAGAACGCCGTGCGGATGTTGTTGTCGAACGCGCCGGCGAGCGTGAACACGATGATCGACGCCGCCGCCTGCCCGAACACAACCGACACGAGGTTGAATGCGCCGAAGCCGGCGCCGCGCAGGTGCGCCGGTACCGCATCAGACAAGCCGGCGCGTAGTGCGGGCACCGCCATAACCGTGATGAAGAATCCGACAAGCTCGAGCAGGAACACCACGCCGACGGCTAGGTGGGGCAGCCAGGACAACACGAAGAACGTGTTGCCGGCG
>JBEEFT010000024.1:0-13211 GCA_041166225.1 Actinomycetota bacterium
CTTCGTGTACCACGATGTTCGCGGGGTGCAGGTCGCCGTGCACCCACTGCCGCTGCGTTGCCGCTGGAGTCGCGAGCGCGTTGTCCCACAGCCGGAACACCGCGTCCGCATCGATCGAAGACCCGACTTGCGCGACGCGTTCGCGCACAGCGCGATCGCGCTCGGCGAGCGGTCCGCCGCGGTACGGGTTCGTGGGCGCGTCGTCGGGCGCGTCCACGGCGAGGGCGCGCACGAACGCTCCGAGGACGCGTGCCGCCGCGGCGCCGTCAACCACGTCGGCATCGGCCCACGATGCACCCGGAAACCACGGTGTGATCGACCACGCCCACGGGTAGCCGCACCCCGGAACCCCGGTGTGAACCGCCGCGTTCACGGGCAGCGGTAAGGCGGGCGCGAGCACCGGAAGCCATCGCAGTTCGTCCGCGAGCATCGCGGCGTTCATAGCCCGCCGCGGGAGGCGCACGGCCAAGTCGTCGCCGAGCCGGAAGATTGCGTTGTCCCAGCCTTCGCTCTCGAACCGCACGCGGCGCGTCGCGAGGTCGGGATGCTGCTCGTGCAACAACGCAATGACCAACTCCTCGGAGATCTCCGTCTCGGCTGGTGGCATCGGCCGCGCGGTCACGGCCGCTTTCTACTGCAGCGGTGGATCGGTGCAGCCGTTCAGTCCGCCACCGCCGCCGGCGGGCTCGGTGCGGGGGTACGCCTCGGTGTAACCCGAGCCGGGGTCCGACGTCGTCAGATAACGCACGATGCCCCGCGCAACTGCGTTGCCCTCGGCGAGTTGCACGTCGGGACGCGCGACCAGGTCGGCCTCAGGCGGGTTCGACAGAAACAACAATTCGGCGAGAACCGAAACTACGGGCGCCGGCTGACGCAGCATGGCGTAGTAGTCGCCCCCGCTGGTGTTGAGGCGCGTCTTCGCGCCGGCGTCGCGGTCGGCCTGCCATGGCACGCCCGGATACTGGCGCAGCGCAGCGACGACCTCTTCGTAAATGAGTCCGGCCAGCCGGCGGCTGTCGCCCGACGCGTGTTGATAGAAGACTTCGCTGCCCGGACCGTCACGCGGGCCGTCGGACCCGCCGTTGTGGTGAACGGACACGAACACTCGCGGGTTGATCGCGTGCGCGATGTTCGCCCGCTCGGTGAGGGTGACGCGGTAATCGCCGGTGCGCGTGAGCAACGGATGAAACCCGGCGGCAACCAGCGCGTCGACCACGTGCTTCGCCACGGCGAGATTCACGACTCGCTCGGCCAAGCCGTTGGCCCCGGTCGCCCCGTCTTCGTTGCCGCCGTGGCCCGGGTCGATCACGATGTCGACGGGTCCGATCGGTGTCGCGCCTACCACCGTCGCCGTGTTCTCACACGGCGTGCGGATGGTCACAGTGCCGTCGGGGTTCACCCGCACCACCGGCGACACCACGCCGGTGCGCGTCATCACGACTCGCGTGCTCGCGGGCAACGGGGTGACCGGAGGCGGTGGCGCGGTTGTAGATGTCGACGTTGACGTCGATGCGGTGGTCGTCGACGAGGACGATGTCGACGATCGGATCGCCCCGCGGTGCGACTCGCCCTTGCACGCGCTCGAAACCAGCGCGAGCAGAACGACGAGAACTACGAACGGCTTAAAGGCCCTTGACAACCTCGGCCATCAAATCCCCCGCCTCGGTCGGGTTCAACCCGACTCGCACACCCGCCGCAGTAAGCGCGTCCATCTTCGCTTGGGCGGTGCCCTTCGATCCCGAAATGATTGCGCCGGCGTGGCCCATCTTGCGCCCCGGAGGCGCCGTGACGCCCGCGACATACGCGACGACCGGCTTGCTCATCTCCTTCGCGATGAACTCGGCTGCTTCTTCCTCGGCCGACCCACCGATCTCACCGAACATGATCACGGCTTTCGTTGCCGGATCCTTCTCGAACGCGCTGAGGCAGTCGATGAAGCTCGTGCCAGGGACGGGGTCGCCGCCGATGCCGACGCAGGTCGACACGCCAATGCCCTTCTCGCCGAGTTCCTTCAGCGCCTGGTACGTAAGCGTGCCCGAACGCGACACGATGCCGACTTCCCCCGGCAGCGCCACTTCGGCCGGAATAAAGCCGATGTTGCACTCGCCGATCGTGACGAGCCCCGGGCAGTTCGGGCCGAGGATCCGCGCGTTCGGATGGTTCCGCTTCACGCGGTTGTAGAACAGCGCCTCGTCTTGCGCGGGGATTCCTTCGGTGAGCGGCACGATCAACTCGATGCCCGCGTCGGCCGCTTCCAAAACCGCCGCCTGCGCGAACGGCGCCGGCACCAGGATCATCGACACCGTGGCACCGGTGGCTTCCTTCGCCTCGGCGACCGTCGCGAACACCGGAATGCCCTCGACGTCTTCACCCGCCTTCTTGGGCGACACACCACCGACGACCTGGGTGCCGTAGTCGCGATTGCGCAGCGCGTAGAACCGGCCCTGCGACCCGGTGATGCCTTGGACGATGACCTTGGTGTCTTTGTTTACGAAGATCGACATGGTTAGTTGCCCCCCGCCAAGGACACGGCCTTCTCGGCGGCGCCCACCATCGTCGGCACCGAGATCAACTTGTCCGACTCGTAGCTCTTCAAGATCTCACGTCCTTGCTCGGCATTCGTGCCGTCGAGACGAATGACGATGGGCGCTTTGATGTCGACGCGCCCGAGCGCCTGCACAATGCCGTTCGCGACGTCTTCACCCTTGGTGATGCCGCCGAAGATGTTGATGAAGATCGACTTCACCGCCGCGTCAGCGTTGATCACTTCGAGCGCACCGGCCATCACGTCGGCCGACGCGCCGCCACCGATGTCTAAGAAGTTGGCCGGGGAACCGCCGACCTGGTTGACGACGTCACACGTGGACATCGCCAACCCAGCACCGTTCGCAATGATCCCGACGTCGCCGTCGAGGCCGACGTACTGCAGGCCCTTCGCCTTGGCCATCGCCTCGCGCGGGTCGATCTGCGCTACGCCCGCGAACTCTTCCCACTCGGGGTGGCGGAACGCGGCGTTGTCGTCGAGTGAGACCTTGGCGTCGAGCGCGTGCACCGTGCCCTCGGGCGTGAGGATCAGCGGGTTGATCTCTACGAGATCGGCGTCGCCCTCGGTGTAACAGCGCCATAGGTTCAACAGAATTTCCACCGCTCCGTCGTGCGCTTTCGGGTTCAACCCGGCCTCTTCGACGAGCTTGCGGGCATCTGCCTCGGTTAGGCCGTCGACCGGGTCGACGTGCATCTTGGCGATCGCAGTGGGATCTTCCTCGGCGACGGTTTCGATCTCCACGCCGCCCTTGGCCGACACCATCGCCAAGTGCTTCTTGGCCGAGCGGTCGAGCGTGAAACTGGCGTAGTACTCCTCGGCGATATCCGACGCATGCTCGACCCACAGCCGACGCACCACGTGGCCTTTGATGTCGAGGCCGAGGATGTTGCCGGCGTGCTCGCGCACTTCGTCGGCGTTGGCCGCGAGCTTGATGCCGCCGGCCTTGCCGCGCCCGCCCACCTGCACCTGCGCCTTCACGACCACGGGGTAGCCCGCAGCGTCGGCCTGGGCGACCGCGTCTTCAACCGCGTCAGCCACGCCACCAGCCGAGACCGAGATGCCGTAACGGGCGAAGTACTGCTTACCCTGATATTCGAACAGGTCCACTAGGTCCCAGCCTTCTCTTTCTCGTCGAGGGTTTTGGCGAGCCAGTCGGTGATCGACGCCAGGGGCGCGCCCGGTGTGAAGATTTCCGCGACGCCCAGTTCCTTGAGCGTGACGACGTCGGCGTCGGGGATGATGCCGCCGCCGAAGCACACGACGTGCTCGGCGCCGCGTTGTTTCAACAGGTCGAGCACGCGAGGAAACAACGTCATGTGCGCGCCGGAGAGCAGCGACAGGCCGACGGCGTCGGCGTCTTCTTGGATGGTGGTCTCCACGACCTGCTCGGGCGTCTGGTGCAGGCCGGTGTAGATCACCTCGAATCCGGCGTCGCGCAGCGCACGAGCGATGACCTTGGCGCCGCGGTCGTGGCCGTCGAGGCCGGGCTTCGCGACGACAACACGGTAAGGACGTTCCACGGCGGTGGATACTACGTGCCAATGCGGTTGCATCCCTTTGTCGAGAAGTGGGATGTCGGGCTTCGCGGCGACGACCCCCTGAACTTCCCGGGATACGAGCCGCCCGAGAACGAATCGGTGCGCACCGGACGCACCGAGCACTACGCCCTGATCGAGGGCCGCTTCGACGTCATGGGCGGCTCGATGGGCGCCGCGCACGGCGAACGCGTCGTCCGCGCGTTCCAGCGCGCCGCCGACGAGCGGCTGCCGGTAGTGGTCGTCACGACCTCGGGCGGCGCCCGCCTGCAAGAGGGCATGGTCGCGCTCACGCAGATGGCGCGCACCTCGGCGGCGGCGGTCGCGCACTCGCACGCCGGGCTGCTCCAGGTCGCGCTGATGCACTCGCCCACCACGGGCGGCGTCTACGCGTCGTACGGCTCGTTGGGCGACGTACGAGCGGCGTCGCCGGGCGCGCTCATCGGTTTTGCCGGACCGCGGATCGTGGCCGAGACGCTGCACGTCGACGTAAACACCGACAGCCACTCGG
This sequence comes from Actinomycetota bacterium, assembly GCA_041166225.1. GTDB lineage: Bacteria > Actinomycetota > Acidimicrobiia > Acidimicrobiales > JACCXE01 > JACCXE01. The sequence goes on from JBEEFT010000024.1 coordinate 4,592, forward strand.
CGGAGTCGGCGTACGAGATGGGCCGCATCGATGCGATCGTGTCGGAGATCGACCAACCGCGCTTCGTCGAGGGCGTACTCGGTTTGCGAAATCTGCCGCCGGAACCCGCGTTGCCAGTTCCCCGCCCGCTGAATGCCGTCGCCGAAGCCGATGCGACGGCCGACGCGTGGGCGGTCGTGCAAAATGCCCGCGCGGAGAAGCGACCTTCGGGGTGGCAATGGGCCGCGGCGATGTGTGAGAGCTGGATCGAACTGAAGGGCCTTGATCCGGTCGTGCGCGCGGGCATCGCGACGCTCGGCGGGCGGCGCGTGATCATGGTCGCCAACGATCGCCATGCCGGTAGCGGTCGCCCTACGCCAAAGGCGTACCAACTGGCGCGTCGCGCGTTGAAGATGGCAGACCGATTGCGCCTGCCGTTCGTCTCGTTGGTCGACACACCGGGCGCCGAACCCGGACCGCAGTCTGAGCGCGACGGCATCGCGTTCGAGATCGCGAAGACCTTCGTGGCGCAGGCGTCGCTCCAGGTGCCGTCGGTTTCGTTGTGCGTGGGCGAAGGTGGAAGCGGCGGCGCACTCGCACTAGCGGCGTGCGACCGCCTGTTGCTGTTGCCCGACGCCGTGTTCAGTGTGATCGGGCCCGAAGGCGCCGCGGTGATTCTGGGCCGCAACGCGCAACGCGCACCCGAGTTCGCCAACCTGCTGAAGCTCACCGCACCGGAACTGTTGGCGCTCGGCGCGATCGACGGCGTCGTGTCGGGCGGCGTCGACACGGTTCGGTCTGCGCTGCTCAATGCGCTCGACGAAGCGAAACCAGGCGACCGAGGCCGCCGTCACGACGAACTCACCGTCCGTTACCTCCGGTGACCGCACCCGCGGGGCCTCCCGTCCGGCTCCTTACGCGCCACGAACGCCGGCAACGACGCCGCATCATCACATTGGTGGTGGTCGCGTTGAGCACGTTCGCGATCACGCTCACCTTCGCCGCGCTCCACATAGCCACGCGCCCGAATAGTGACGTGCACCTCGGTAGCGCGACGTTCCGGGTCGGCGCCGCGCAGACACTCGCCCGTCGTATCAAGGCCGACGACTACCCGTTGCTGTTCCAAGACCTTCGCAACAATTCGATCGACATCTTCGTCGACCACGACCGTGGACGGCCGTTCTATCGGGCGTGGCGGGCCGTGGAAGCCCACGCTCCGGGGGCGCCGCGCGCCTGCACTCTTAACTGGACAGGAAGTGGGTACAGCGATCCGTGCAGCGGGAAAACCTTCCCCGCCGACGGTAAAGGCTTACGAACATTTCAAGTCAACGTGGTCAAGGGCGTCGTGTACGTGAACTTCCGGCGACCGATTTAGTAAGACATCCCACCTTTTTGCGTTCCCCACTGGGAAACTCGTTCCCGAGATTGAAAATCGGCGTTGCAGCTGCCGAAGGGGGACGTATGCATTCCATTGTGCAAGCGACGGTCCGGGAGGCCGTTTCCGTCGCTCGGTGCGCCGTGGCATACCCCCAGGGAATGCTCGACGTGTCTCTTCGCACCGGTACGCCCTGCGGCGACCAGAACCGTGATCACCCCGTGATCCTGGTGCACGGCTACGGGCACAACGCGTCGGGGTGGATGATGGTGCGCGCTGCGCTGCGCCACAACGGATTCACCAGCGTTCACACGATGAACTACAACCCGTGGTTCGACGACATCCCCAAGATCGCCCGCAAGCTGGCCGACCGCGTCGAGAAGGTCCGCGAACTCACTGGTTCCGACAAAGTGCACATCGTGGGTCACAGCCTCGGAGGCATCGTCACCCGCTGGTACGTGCAAGAGGGAGGCGGCGACCAGACGGTTGGCACAGCCATCACGTTGTCGTCTCCGCACTCGGGGACGATCGCCGCGTTCGCCGGCCCCGGGCGCACCGCACGCGAACTTCGCCCCGGCTCGTGGGTGATGCGCCGGCTCAACGACACTGCGCGGCCGTCCGACGTGCGGTGGGTCGCCTTCTACGGCGACTCCGACGCGTTGATTCAGCCGGCGCGATCCGGCCGCATCGACACGCCTGCGTTGAACGCCCGCAACGTGCTCATCCCTGCGATGGGCCACATGGGCATGCTGTTGTCGGGTGACGTCGTGAACCAAGTTATGGACGAATTGCTCAACCCGCCGGCTGCTGCCACGTCGCTGCCTCTGTTCGCGCGGCGGTCACAGAACGCACGGCCCAGCGCACCCGCCCGCCGCGGTCGCGGTACCGCCGCCGTTTCCTAGGCCCGCTTCAGCGGCGCCCACGCGAGCAGCAGGCGCTTCTCGCCCAGACCGGGGAATCGGATGATGACTTCGGCCCGATCACCCGTGCCGATGATGTCGATCACGATGCCTTCGCCCCAGCTTTCGTGCATGACCGCCTCACCCACGCGCAGCCCGAGCGCCTCGGCGCCCTTCGTCTTCGCCGGCGTGTCGCCCCGTCCGGCGCGTATGGCGCTATCGACGATGCGGTCGCGTCCGCGAAAGGTGCCGCGGTCGTTGCCTGCTCGTGCGCTCGACCAACTCGACCCGCCGCCGTTCGACGTGCGGGGGCTGCTCTCGATCACGTCGACGAGGTGCTGGGGTAGCTCCTTCAGGAAGCGGCTCGGCGGGTTGTACTGACTCGAGCCCCACAGTGTGCGCGTGAACGCGTTCGTCAGATACAGCTGCTTCTGCGCCCGCGTGATGCCGACATAGGCAAGCCGGCGTTCTTCCTCGAGCTCGTCGGGTTCACCGAGCGACCGCAGATGGGGGAACACGCCCTCTTCGAGCCCGGCGAGGAACACGATCGGAAATTCGAGACCCTTGGCGGTGTGCAGCGTCATCAGCACCACCAACGATTCGTCGGGGTCGAGCTCGTCGGAGTCAGACACCAAAGCGACAGCTTCCAGGAAAGCGTTCAGCGTCTCGTACTGCTCGGCCGAGCCAAGCAGCTCGTTGACGTTCTCGACGCGGCCGGCGGCCTCGATGGTGTTCTCGGCTTCGAGCAACGCGACGTAGGACGTGCGGTCGATGACCGCTTGCAGGACCTTGGCCGGAGCGATGTCTTCTTTGGCAAGCGCGCGCAGGTAAGCGAGGGTCACCAAGAGTTGGTTGATGCCTCCGATGGCCTTGCCGGTTACGCCGGCGCGCTCAGCCTCTTCCAGCGCGCGGTGAAACGGCACGCCGTGGGCCGCGGCATAGCTGTCGAGCTTGCCGACCGAAGTGTCGCCGATGCCGCGCTTGGGCACGTTCAGGATCCGTTTGAGTGAGACCTCGTCTTCGGGGTTCACCACCGCGCGCAGATAGGCGAGCAGGTCTTTCACCTCTCTGCGGTCGTAGAACTTGGTGCCGCCGATCACCTTGTAGGGCACGCGGCGACGCGCCAACTCCTCTTCAATCGCCCGGCTCTGCGCGTTGGTGCGATAGAAGACGGCGACGTCGGCCCAGCGCCCACCGCTGCGCTGTTGCGCCACGATCTTGTCGACGATCCACGCTGCTTCGTCGCGTTCGTCGTCGGCGCGGTAGTGCGTGATCAAGTCGCCGCCGCCGCTGTCGGTCCACAACGATTTTGGCGTGCGGGCGAGGTTGTTTGCGATCAACGAGTTCGCAGCGTCGAGGATGTTCTGCGTCGACCGGTAGTTCTGGTCGAGCACGATTACGCGCGTGTTCGGAAACGCTTCTTCGAACTCGAGGATGTTGCGGATGTCGGCGCCGCGGAATCCGTAGATCGACTGGTCGGAGTCGCCGACGACGCAGACGTTCTGGTGCGTCGCGCCGAGCAACAGCACGAGCTCGTTCTGCGCCTTGTTCGTGTCTTGGTACTCGTCGACCATGATGTGTTCGAAGCGCGTTTGCCACTGTTGCAACGCCTCCTCGTCGACCTGCAACAGGTTCACGGTGACCATCAGCAGGTCGTCGAAGTCCATCGCGTTCGCCGCGGTGAGCCGGCGCTGGTACTCCGCGTACGCGGGGGCAATCAGCTTGCGCTCGGGCGGCGACATCGCTTGCTCGCGATACGTGTCGAAGTCGATCAACTCGTTCTTCGCTGCACTTACGGCGTTGAGCACGCTGCGCGGCGAATGGCGTTTCGTGTCGACGCCCTGGTCGCGCAGTACGTAGGTCATGAGGCGAAGCGCGTCGGCGTCGTCGTAGATCGTGAAGCCGCTGCGGTAGCCGAGGCGGTAGGCGTCGCGCCGCAGGATGCGGACGCAGGCCGAGTGGAACGTGGAGATCCACATCTTGTCGGCGACGGGACCGATCAGCGACCCGACGCGATAGCGCATCTCGTCGGCGGCCTTGTTGGTGAAGGTGATCGCGAGGATCGCCCACGGCGACACGTTCTGCTCTCGGATCAACCAGGCGATGCGGTGCGTGAGGACCCGCGTCTTTCCCGAACCCGCTCCGGCGACGATCAGCAACGGGCTGCCCAGATGCGACGCGGCCTCGCGTTGCACCGGGTTGAGTCCGCTCAGCAGGTCGTCAGGCACCCGCCTCAATGTATAGAAGGGGTCTACCGTCGCTGGCATGAGCGATTCCGTCCTCGTCGAAATCGACGGCCCTGTCACGATCGTCACGATCAACCGGCCTCACGCGCGAAATGCAGTCGACCGCGCCACGGCCGAGATCCTCGCCGACGCGTTCCGTGCCTTCGACGCCGACGACACGCAATACGCCGCGGTGCTCACGGGTTCCGAGGGCACGTTCTGTTCCGGCGCCGATCTCAAGGCCGTCGCCAGCGGTCCCGGTGGCGGCTTGCGGCTGCGTGACGGTGACGGGCCGATGGGTCCGACACGCCTTCAATTGCAAAAGCCCGTCATCGCCGCGGTCGAAGGGTTCGCGGTCGCCGGCGGCATCGAGCTCGCCGTGTGGTGCGACTTGCGCGTCGCTGCGCAGTCCGCCACGTTCGGCGTCTACTGCCGCCGGTGGGGAGTGCCCTTGATCGACGGCGGCACCATCCGCTTGCCGCGCTTGATCGGGCAATCGCATGCGCTCGACATGATCCTCACCGGCCGTGCCGTCGGCGCCGACGAAGCGCTACGCATCGGTTTGGCCAACCGCGTGGTGCCCGACGGCGAGGCCTGCAGCGCCGCGGTGGCGCTGGCGCACGAACTGGCGACGCTGCCGCCGATCTGTTTGCGCGCCGACCGAAAATCGGTGTTCGACCAGTGGGGTGCCGAGGTCGACGACGCGCTCTTAACCGAATACGCCGGTGGGCTCGACGTGATCCGGTCAGGCGAGACGACCGCCGGCGCGCAACGGTTCGCGTCGGGCGCGGGCCGTCACGGCGCGTCCACATAACCGCGCCGCGCAGACAGTCGCGACTCCTACGGCTGGTGCGCTACTCCCACTCGATGGTGCCGGGCGGCTTCGACGTGATGTCGTAGACAACTCGGTTAACCCCGGGAACCTCGTTGATGATGCGAGTCGACAGGATCTCGAGCAACTCGTAGGGCAGGCGAGCCCAGTCTGCGGTCATCGCGTCGTCGCTCGTGACCGCACGAATCACGATGGGATACGCGTACGTGCGCTCGTCGCCCATCACACCGACCGACTTCACCGCCGGAAGCACGGCGAACGCCTGCCACAGTTCGCGCTCGAGGCCGGCCTTCTTGATCTCTTCCACGACGATGCGGTCGGCATTGCGCAGGATCTCGACGCGCTCGCGTGTGATCGTGCCGACGATGCGAACACCAAGGCCCGGGCCCGGGAACGGCTGGCGCCACACGATGTCGGGCGGCAACCCGAGTTGTTCGCCGACTGCGCGCACCTCGTCTTTGAACAGCAGGCGCAGCGGTTCGACCAGCTCGAACTGCATGTCGTCGGGCAACCCGCCGACGTTGTGATGCGACTTGATCTTCGCGGCGGAATTCGTGCCGGACTCGATCACGTCGGGGTAAAGCGTGCCCTGCACCAGGTATTGCGCGTCGCCGCATTCAGTAGCGGCTTCTTCGAACACGCGTATGAACAACTCGCCGATCTTCTTGCGCTTCACCTCCGGATCGATCACGTCGTCGAGCGCTTCGAAGAATCGGTCGCCGGCCTTGGCGTGGATGAGGTCGACGTGGAACTGATCGCGAAACGTGCGCTCGACCTGCTCGGCCTCTCCGTGGCGCATGAGCCCGGTGTCGACGAACACACACGTGAGCTGATCGCCGACGGCCTTGTGCACAAGCGCAGCGGCAACTGCAGAGTCGACGCCGCCCGACAAACCGCACAGCACCTTCTTGTCGCCGACCTGCGCGCGGATCGCTGCAACCTGTTCCTCGATCACCGACGCCGGCGTCCACTCGGGCGCGCATCCGGCGACGTCGTACAAGAAGTGCTGGAGGATGTCTTGACCGCGTGGGGTGTGCTTCACCTCGGGATGGAACTGCACGCCACAGATGCGCCGGTCGAGGTCTTCGAGCACGGCCACGGGCGTAGACGTGGTCGACGCGACCGACGCGAATCCGTCGGGCGCACGCGTGATCGTGTCGAAGTGGCTCATCCACACGTCTTGCTGCGTGGGCATCTCGTGGAGGAGCGCGCTCGATCCGCTGCTGACGCTGAGCGTCGTGCGGCCGTACTCCCCCGCGCCGGTGTTCGCGACTTCGCCGCCGAGCTGCAGCGCGATCAATTGCGCGCCGTAACAGATACCGAAGATCGGCACGCCCGTGTCGTACACGTCGAGGGGCAGGCGCGGTGAACCGGCTACATGCACGGAGGCGGGCCCTCCGCTGAGGATGATCGCGGCCGGTTTCCTAGCCAAGATCTCTTCGGCCGTGATCGTGTGCGGAACGATCTCGGAGTACACGTGCGCCTCGCGCACACGCCGCGCGATCAGCTGTGCGTATTGCGCGCCGAAGTCGACGACGAGGACAGGATCGCGCTCAGACAAAGCGGATCCGGAGCGGAGCCGAAGGCGCAGTGACCAATAAATACTGCGGCCCGTTCCGGCCGGCGCAGCCGGACGGAGAAGCCTTCGGCGGCAAAACGGCGAGGAGACCGCGCAACTTCAGTGACCCATGCCGACGCCCTGCGACCGTTGGAGCTGCTTGCCCTCGGTCTGCAGAGACGGTGCGACCATCACTTCGGCCTTCTGAAATTCCTTGACCGTTTCGTAGCCGCATGTAGCCATCGAAGTCTTCAATGCGCCGAACAAGTTGAGCCGCCCGTCGTTCTCGTGGGCTGGCCCGACGAGGATCTCTTTGAGCGACCCGCGGATCTCGGTGCGCACCCGCGCCCCGCGCGGCAGCGTGGGATGGAACGTAGCCATGCCCCAGTGGTAGCCCTTGCCCGGTGCCTCGTGGGCCGAGGTGAGCGGCGAACCGATCATCACGGCGTCGGCACCGCACGCGATGGCCTTGGCGATGTCGCCGCCGCGGCTCATACCGCCGTCAGCGATGACGTGGACGTAAACGCCCGTCTCGTCGAGGTGGCGCATGCGGGCACCGGCGGCGTCGGCGATCGCCGTGGCCTGCGGCACACCAAGGCCGAGCACGCCACGCGTGGTGCATGCGTTGCCCGGACCTACGCCGACGAGAATTCCGACCGCGCCGGTGCGCATGAGGTGCAGCGCCGCTTGGTACGAGGCGCAGCCACCGACGATCACTGGGATGTCGAACTCGCGAATGAACTTCTTCAGGTTGAGCGGCTCGACCGTCTTCGACACATGCTCGGCGGACACGACGGTGCCCTGGATCACGAACAGGTCGAGCTCGGCCTTGAGGATCGTCGACGCGAACTGCTCGACGCGCTGGGGCGTGAGCGACGCGATCGCGGTGACGCCTGCATCCTTGATCTCACGGATCCGCTGATGCACGAGTTCGGGCTGGATGGGCTCGCTGTAGATCTGCTGCATGCGAGCGGTGGCCTTGTCGGTGTCGAGCTGGCTGATCTCGTCGAACAGCGGCTCGGGGTCTTCGTAACGGGTCCAGAGGCCTTCAAGGTTGAGCACGCCGGCCCCGCCGAGGCGACCCATCTCGATCGCCGTCGCCGGGCTGACCACCCCGTCCATCGCGCTCGCGAGCAGCGGCAGGTCGAACTTGAATGCGTCGATCTCCCACGAGATGTCGACGTCTTCGGGGTCGCGGGTCCTTCTGCTCGGGACAATCGCGATGTCGTCAAACCCGTAGGCCCTCCGACCGCTTTTGCCGATCCCGATCTCGATCTCAGCCACGCCCGGCCCTCCGCAAGCTCGTCAAGTAGGAAAGTCTAGCTGGCGGTCGGCGGAATCCTTGAAACCCTCAGCCGGCGTTGTTACGCGCCGATAGGTAAGTGTGACCCCTTTTCTTCGTCGTGCCCGCTTCGCCGTGGCCGTGGTCTTTGCGCTGACTTCGGCGGGGGTGCTCGTGCTCTCCGGCACGTCCCCCGCCCGAGCTGGCGACTCTGTCTTCAACGGTGAGATCGCGTTCATGAACGCGGATCAGATTCCTGGAGGCAAGATTGAGGCGATCCGGCCGGACGGCTCCGAGCGCCACGAACTCACCGCCGGCGCCTTCCCTACCTACAGTCTCGACGGCACAAAGATGGCGTCGCTGTACGGCGGTGGGATCGCGGTCGGTCCTCTGGATGGCACCGCGCCGACCGTCCTACTGCCCGGCGAGGGCGGGGGGTTCTCGTTGTCGTGGTCGCCTGACGAGACCAC
>JBEEFT010000025.1:0-23532 GCA_041166225.1 Actinomycetota bacterium
TACAGCATCACGTTGTCGAGCATCTCGTCGCGTGCGAGTGCGTTCTCGGGATGGCCGTCGCAGTCGGTCCACTGCCAGAACTTTTCGACGATCCACGCCATCTGCCCGACGGGCGAGTCGACCAACGAATAGCCGAGCGTTTGCGGGCGGGTCGACTGTTGCTTCGAGTACCCCGTACCCCACTGGTTGTGAAACGCGTAGTCGTCGAGGGCCTTCTTCTCGGCGTCGGTGAGGTCGGCGAGCATGTCCTTGCCGGGCGGGGCGATGATCATGTTGAGGTGGATCGCGGAGCAGTGGTCCGCATCGATCCCGCCGATTGCCGTGGTTACCGCCGCGCCCCAGTCGCCACCCTGAGCGACGTAACGGTCGTAGCCGAGGTTCGCCATCAACTGCGCCCACGCCCGCGCGATGTGCTGCGTGCTCCACCCCGTCGACGAGGGCTTCGCGGACCACCCGTAGCCCGGCAGCGACGGGCACACGACATGAAACGCGTCGCCTCCGTCGACGGGATTCGTCAGTGGCTCGATCACCTTCATGAACTCGACCACCGATCCCGGCCATCCGTGCGTCATCAACAACGGGAGCGCGTTGTCGTGCTGTGAACGCGCGTGGATGAAATGAATACTCAGGTCGTCGAGCGGCATCATGAACTGCGGGAACCGGTTGAGCTGCGCCTCCCTCGCCCGCCAGTCGTAGTCATCAGCCCAGTAGTTCGTCAGCTCTTGCACGTACGACAGCGGGACACCCTGCGACCAATCGTCGACGGTTTCGGGTTCGGGAAAGCGCGTGTTGTTCAAGCGCTGCTTGAGGTCGTCAAGTTGCGCGTCGGAGACGTCGACTGTGAAGGGGACGACGTCCGTCATGGCTCGGCGCGGTGCACCATGAACGTTCCGGTCGAACGGCAGATCAGGTCGCCGGCTTCGTTGCGGATCTCGGCCGACGAAAACGCGATGACCTTGGTCATCCGATCGAGCTGGCCGCGCACGTGCAGCGTCTCACCCAGCACTGCGCCCTTGAGGCAGTCCGTCTTCATTTCCAGCGTTGCCTTCGTGCGATCCTTGCCGTCGAGCGACGCGTTGATCGCGAAGTTCATCGCCGCGTCGAGCATCACCGCGTACACGCCGGCCTGCACCCCATCGTGCGGGTTGCACGCCATCTTCGTGGGCACCCACTTGCCCTCGGCCCAGCCATCGCCGTAGGAGTCGATACTGCCGCCGATCGCCTCGATGACGAGCATCCCGCCGTCACCCAACCACCGGTCCATGTCCTTGCCCATGGCCGTGTGTCTACCCGACCCGAGAGGAGCGCCCTGCCCAGTACGGCTCGCGCAGTTCGCGCTTGAGGATCTTGCCCGACGCGCTGCGCGGGATCTCCTTCATCGCGACGTGTGAGCGCGGCACCTTGTAGCCGGCGAGGTGTTCACGCGCGAACGTCTCCAACTCGGCTTGATCGACGTCGCTGCCGTCGTAGGTGGTGATCACCGCGTGCACGGCCTCGCCCCACTCGTCGTCGGGGATTCCGAATACCGCGGCATCCGCGATCGCGGGATGGGCCACGAGCACCGCTTCGATCTCGGCCGGGTAGATGTTCGCGCCGCCCGAAATGATCATGTCGTTCTTGCGGTCGCAGATGTAGAAGAAGCCTTCGTCGTCGAAGTAGGCGATGTCGCCGACGGACATGAAGTCGCCCCGCTTGCCCTTCTCGAACTTGTCGGGGTCCTTGTAATACGTCGCGAACGTGGCGTCGCTGGTGACGTACAACTCGCCGGGCTGCATCGGCTCGGTCACTTCGTTGCCGTCGTCGTCGAACAGCTTGATCACCACGCCAGGAATCGGCTTGCCGCACGACCCGGGCTTCCGCATCTGCTCGTCGGGCATGAGCATCGTGTTCACGCCCAACTCAGTGGAGCCGTACACCTCGAATAGCGAGTACTCGTTGATGCGCTCCACGTACTTCTTCTTCAATTCGAACGGCCACGGCGCCGCGTTCGCGATGAGCACCCGCAGCGACGACGTGTCGTACTTGGAACGAATGTCCTCGGGCAGGTCGACGGCGCGCCGCACCGGTGTGGGCGCGCTGAACGACGTCGTCACCTTGTGCTGCTCGATCAGGCGCAGCCAGTCTTCGGCGTCGAAGTGGCGCTGCACGACGACCGACCCGCCCAGGGCCTGCACCATCAGCATGAAGCCGAGCGGGGCGGAGTGGTACAGCGGCCCGGTCGACAGGTACACGTCGTCAGGGCGCCACCCGACGAGCGTGATGAAGTCCATCGTGTACTTGCTCGGCGTCGCGCGTCGCACGGTGCCTTTGGGCTTGCCGGTGGTGCCCGACGTGTAGATCATCGTGGTGCCCGCGGTCTCGTCGTCTTCACCGACGCGGACGGGCTCGTCGGTAGAACCCGCGTTCGCCAGCGCGTCGAAGTCCTGCGCCCACGCCGGAGCTTTGCCTTCGCTGCGGAAGCAGTACCAGCCCCGAACCCGATCGCACTTCTCGAAGATCGGCTCGAGTTGGTCGATCTGCTCGACGTCGAACAACACAATCGCGGCGTCGCAGTTGTCGATCACGTACTGCGCCTCGTCCGGCGCGAGCCGGTAATTCATCGGCACGCACACGGCGCCGACTTTGCGCGCCGCGTGGTTGATCGCGACAACCTCGAGGCTGTTCTCGCCGACCCACAACACTTTCTCGCCGGTACTTACTTGAGCGCCGAGCATCACATCGGCGTATCGGTTGACGAGCGTGTTGAAGTCGCGCCGGTTCATCACGCGGTCGCCGTCGATCACGGCGGTTTTGTCCGGGTCGGCTGCGGTGTGCAGCGCCAGGACGTCTAGATCTGCCACTTGTGTTTCCCCCTGAAAAGTCGAGCCGAGCCTAAGGCGACGACGGCCAGCGCCGCGGGCCACAGCGGCGGGACACCACCGGTTGCGGGCAGCGTTCGGCTCGCGGGGCGCCCGGTGGTCGCGGCGGCGGCGGCCAGTGGCGGGGCCGCCGCACACGTCGCGTTCGTCGCCGCAGCGTCGGCGACCAGCGGCAGCATCTGCGGCAGCGCCCAGTGCAGCCCAGCCTCGAAGTACGGCCAGTCGTGGTACCCGGGATGGACGTCGCTCGTGTACGCAACGCCGGCGGCGTCGAGCGCGCGCATGAAGCTGAGGTTGGTCTGGAACACGAAGTTTTCGATGGCGTAGTTCGGCGCCTTCTGCGGATTGTCGCCGGCCGAACCGGTAGGAGCGCCGATGCCGGTGTAGAGGAACAGCGGTGTGCCCTTCAGCGTTGCGGCGAGGTCCGTGGGGTTGTGGGCGCGCCACACGGCTTCGTTCGCGAGTTGATCGCCCCATACGCGCGCGTCGGGAGTGCCGAAGCGATCATGCAAGGCCGCGAACGCGGGGCCTGATAGCGGGAACCCGTACATCGTGTCGACGATCCCCGAGAAGGCCGCGGCCGATGCGAAAACCCCGGGATGGCGCGCGGCGTAGCTCATCGCGCCGAACCCGCCCATCGAGAAGCCCGCGATCAGTCGATGCCCGCTCCCCATTGTTCGGAAGTTCGCGTCGACCCAGGGGATCAGCGTGTCGATGTGGAAGCGCTCCCATTGCCGCGATCCGTCCGTCCAATCGGAGTACCAACCTGCATCGGGGGTCTTCCCACCGTCGGGCGTGACGATGATCACCTTGAACTGCCGCGCGAACTCCACGAGGTCGGACTTCGTCGACCAGTCCTTCCACGAGTCGCCCACCCCGTGCAGCAGATACAGCACCGGGTAGCGCCCGCACCCAGTGTCGTAGCCGTCGGGCAGCAACACCCGGACGTGGTTGTCGGGCACCTTCACGCCCGCCGGCGTGGGAACGACGGCGTCGACGGTGGCGGCGTGGGCGGGCGGTGAGAGCGCGACCGACAGCGCGAAGACCACCGCTGCCAGAACCACCGCCGCTCGCACGGACGGGAATCTATGCCGCTGCGTCGGGTTGCTATCTAGGCGCCAAAACGCAAGACTTGACCGCCCAGTCAAGTTCTGGATCAGTCACAAAGAGGCTGCAGAGTTTCAGGAGGCTTTCATGCCCAACGCCGTTATCGTCGACGCCGTCCGCACCGCCGGCGGCAAGCGAAATGGACGTCTGTCCGGGTGGCACCCCACCGACCTCGCCGCCGAGGTGCTCAAGGCGCTCGCCGAGCGGAACAACCTCGACCCGGGGCTGGTCGACGACGTGATCATGGGTTGCGTCATGCAGGTCGGCAGCCAGGGGCTGAACATCGGCCGCAACGCCGTGCTCGGCGCCGGTTGGCCCGAGTCGGTCCCCGCCACCACCATCGATCGTCAGTGCGGTTCGTCGCAGCAGTCCGCCCACTTCGCGGCCCAGGGCGTCATGTCCGGCGCGTATGACATCGTCGTAGCCGCTGGCGTCGAAGTCATGTCGACCACACCGATGGGTGCGTCAATAACGCCCGGTTCCATACCGTTCGGTCCCTCGGTCATGGCGCGTTACGCGCCTGTCGGCGGCCTTGTGCCGCAGGGCATCGGCGCCGACATGATCGCCGACAAGTGGGGCATCTCTCGTGAAGAGCTCGACGCCTTCGGCGCTGAGAGCCAGCAGCGGGCCGAGCGCGCCGCCAACGAAGGCCGCTTCGACAACGAGATCGTGGCCGTCGACGCCAAGGTGCTCGACCGCGAGAGCGGCAAGGTCAACGACCTGGGCGAGAAGCACGTGCGTGACGAGGGCATCCGTCCCGGCAGCACCGCCGAAGGCCTGGCCGCACTGAAGCCGGCGTTCAAGCCCGACGGCAAGATCACCGCCGGTAACTCGAGCCAGATCTCCGACGGTGCGTCGGCCGCCTTGATCATGAGCGAAGAGAAGGCGGCGCAGCTCGGCCTCAAGGCCCGGGCCAAGTTCCACACCTTCGCGCTGGCCGGCGTCGATCCGATCACCATGCTGACCGGTCCGATCCCGGCCACCGAAAAGGCGATTGCCCGCTCGGGCCTGTCCATCGACGACATCGACCTGTTCGAGATCAACGAGGCGTTCGCGTCGGTCCCCCTCGCGTGGTTCAAGGAGTACCCGTCGGTCGACCCGGCCAAGGTGAACCCGAACGGCGGCGCCATCGCCCTCGGTCACCCGCTCGGTTGCTCGGGCACCAAGCTTCTCGCGACGCTGCTCAACGAACTCGAGCGCACGAACGGCCGCTACGGCCTGCTCACGATGTGCGAAGGCGGCGGCATGGCCAACGCCACCATCATCGAACGCATCTAAGCGCACCGCACCGCCGTCCCTGACTTTGGGCGCATTGTTGACCCCACCGGTCAACGATGCGCCCAAAGTCGCGTCTGGGGACGAGATTCGTCACACGGTCACGGGTCGTAGGCTGGCGCGGTGATTTTCCGGGTGATCGTCGCGGTGTTGATGGCGGTTGTGGTGTACCGCGTCGGCATTTGGGCGCTGCGGACGTTCGGCACGGTGCCGCCCCCGCCGCCACCGCCCGGAGAGCTACGTCCGATCAAGGTGAAATACCGCTGCAGCCTGTGCGGCGCCGAGGCCCGCATGACCCTGGCCCCCACCGAAACACCGGATCCGCCCCGTCACTGCATGGAAGACATGGACCTGGTGAAGAGCACCGAAGAGTGACACGCGGTTTTCCCCATCATGGGGAGAACTCTGGGGAGAACTACACCGATGTAAGTAGTTCGTTCCCTTTTGTTTACTTACACGCCTTCGGAGCGAAAGGTCAGTGGTACCGCGTGGCGGTAACGAACCCGCCGGTGATCAGGGCCAACCCGATCAGCAGATAGCTGTTCTTCGCGCCCCCGGGCAGCACGCCGAGATAGTTGGTGACGATCAGCAGCATGCCCACGCCGAGCAGCGTGAACATTAGGATCGGCACCCATCGCGGGCTGACTTTGTACTGCTTGGGGACGGGCGGGGTGTAGCGCCCGGTCGTGGGCATCGTGCCCTTCGCCGTGACCCGGCCCGAACCACTGCTGCCCTTGGGTGTTACGCGCCCGCTCGGCCGATCTCCGCTCGCCATGGGCATCAGCGTACCGTTGAAGCCGTGCGAGTCCGGATGCGGCCGTTGGTGGCGATCGCATGCGTGGCGATCGGGTTCCTCGCGATGACCGCGGTCCGGTCGCATCCAGCGAGCCCCGAGGCGCGTTTGCCGCGGCAGTACCGACTGGCGGCGTTGATCGAGCGTCAACAGCGTTCGGCGAAACAATTGCGGGCCGAGGCCGAGCGGTTGCGCGGTCAGGTCGCCGACGCCTCGCTCGGACCCGACAGCGGTGCGAGTACCGACCGTGCACAACAGCTCCGTAGTTCTCAGCTCGCGGCTGGGCTCACGGGCCTCAGCGGCCCGGGGGTGCGCGTCGAGTTGGCCGACTCATCGCTTGCGGCTTCGCCCAGTGGCGACGTCAACGACCTCGTGATCCATTCCGGCGACGTGCAGGCCGTGGTGAACGCGCTCTGGCGCAGCGGGGCGGAGGCGGTTTCGATCAACGGACAACGCCTGGTCAGTACGAGCGCGGTGCTGTGTGTGGGCAACACGCTGTTGTTGAACGGCACCGTCCACTCGCCGCCCTACGTCGTGAGTGCGCTCGGTGCCGACCGGAACAAGTTCGAAGCCGACGAGTTGATGCAACGCCTCCGCGACGACGCGAAGGCCTACGGACTGAAGCTGTCGATTCGCAGCGTCAACGACGTACGCATCGCCGGGTATGAGGGCTCGACTGCACCGAAGTACGCGCGCCCCTCGTAACCTCTGGCCATGGGCGCGGCGGTTGTGGTCATCGATAACTACGACAGCTTCGTGTACAACCTCGTGCAATATCTGGGTGAGCTCGGCGCGGAACCAACGGTGTTCCGCCACGACGAGATCACCGTCGATCAACTCGCCGAACGCGCTCCGGCGGGCATCTTGATCTCACCTGGCCCCGGCACACCGGACTCGGCCGGCGTGTCCAACGCGGTGATCGAAAACCTCGGCCCGACGACCCCGGTGCTCGGCGTATGTCTGGGCCACCAGTGCATTGGCCAGGTCTTCGGCGGCCAGATCGTAAGGGCGCCCACGATCATGCACGGCAAGACGAGCTGGGTCCGTCACGACGGCCACGGAGTGTTCGCGGGTCTGGCCGACCCGTTCGAAGCGACGCGGTACCACTCGTTGGTGATTGACCCTGGTTCAGTCCCGGCCGACCTCGAGGTCACCGCGACGACCGACGACGGGGTGATCATGGGCGTGGCGCACCGCAGCTACCCGATCGAGGGCGTGCAGTTCCACCCCGAGAGCATCCTGACTACCGTCGGGCACGACCTACTGCGCACCTGGCTGTCGCGCTTGTAGTTACTCGGCGACGGTGATGGTGACCGTCGAGCCCTTCGTTGCGCTGGTGCCGCCGTTGGGGTTCTCGTCGATCACGGTGCCGTCGTCGCTCGGCGTCACAGTCGCCTGGTGCACCACCGTTACCTTGAACCCGGCGGTGGTCAGATCGTCTCGCGCCGTGGCCTCGGTCTCGCCGGTGACGTCGGGCACGTTGACCTTCTCGGCTCCGCTCGACACCGTGATGGTGACGTTCGCGCCCTTCGCGGCCTCGGAACCCGCGGGCGGGTCTTGGCTGATCACGTTTCCGCTGTCGACGGTGTTCGACGAAACCCGTTTGGTGGTCACCTTGAACGCACCGTCGGCGTTGCGCAACGCGTCGACAGCTATGTCTTCGGGTTTGCCGACGACGTTGGGCACTTCGAAGGACTGCTTGCCGCCCGACACCGTGAGCGTGACCGTTGAGCCTTCGGCGATGGAGCTGCCGCCGGCGGGATTCTGCTTCAACACTTCGCCCGCAGGCGCGTCGCCGGCCTGGTTCGCGACCACGACGTTGAAGTTCTTCGCCTCGAGGTCGGCGCGGGCGGCGTCGACGGATTTGCCGACCTCGTTCGGCACGTCGACCTTCTTCGCACCCTCGGAAACCTTGATGGTGACCTCGGAGTTCTTGGAGACGCGCGTACCGCCCTTGGGGTCTTGGTCGAACACGATGTCGGGATCGGCCGCGTTGTTCTCGCGCGTGACCTTGACGTCTAGCCCGGCGGTCTTGAGCGCCGCAGTGGCGGTGGATTCGTCTTGACCGATCACGCTGATCACGTCGACCTTGGCCGACGTGCCGGTGCCGATGATGCCGACTTCGCGCGCGAGCAAGAACAGCAAACCGAACAGCGCGGCGAGAAGCGCGAACAACAACACGATGTAGATACCGGTGCGGCGCCGAACCTCGGGGGGCACGCCCACGGTCCGCTGCATCGTGGTCGCCTCGGGTTCACGCACGAAGCGCGTGGTGCGCGTGAGAGGCACCGCCATGGTCGCGTTCTCGTCGACGTCATCGTCGTAGGGCATGCCGACGACGGCGCGGCCCTGCCGGAACCGCACGAGGTCGGCCCGCAAATCATCGGCGGACGCGTACCGGTCGTCGGGATCTTTGGCGAGGCACGTGAGGATGATCGACTCGAACGCCGGCGACAGGTTGGCGTTGACAGTGGTCGGGCGGGGCGGGGCGTCGCTGACGTGCTTGGTCGCGACCGCCACAGGATTGCTGCCCGAGAACGGTGGCTTGCCGCACACCATCTCGTAGAGCATCACGCCCAGGCTGTAGATGTCGCTGCGGGCGTCGACGGCAAGCCCTTGCGCCTGCTCGGGCGAGAAGTAGGTGGCGGTGCCCATCACTGCGCCGGTTTGCGTGAGGTTGTCTTCGACCGAGTCGCGGGCCCGGGCGATGCCGAAGTCGGCGACCTTCACGTTGCCGGCCCCGTCGATCAGGATGTTGCCGGGCTTGACGTCGCGGTGCACTACCCCGTTCTTGTGGGCAAACCCGAGCGCCGACGCAACGGAGGCGCCAATGTCGGCGGCGCGGTCGGCGAGCAGCGTGCCTTCGGCCTTCAACACGGTCGACAGCGGACGGCCGTCGACCAGTTCCATCACGATGTAATAGGTGCCCTGTTCTTCGCCCCAGTCGTAGATCGACACGATGTTCGGGTGGCTGAGATTGGCCGCCGCTTGGGCTTCACGGCGGAATCGTTCGACGAAGTTCGGGTCGGTCGACAGCTCGGGGAACAAGACCTTGAGCGCGACAGGACGGTCGAGCATGCGGTCGTGCGCGAGGAAAACCTCGGCCATACCGCCGCGGGCAATTCGCCGCCGCAACTGGTAGCGACCACCGAAGATGGGCGCGGGACGCTCAGCCATGAAGCTTCAGAGGGTAGTTGGAGATCGTCTACTTCTTTAAGGCGGCGGCCATCACGTCGGACGCGATCGGGGCGGCGATGCGGCCACCGGTGGCCTCGCCGACCCCCGGCTGGCTCTCGACGATCACCGCCACGGCCACCTTCGGCGCCTCGGCGGGAGCGAACGCGATCAGCCACGCGTGCGCGCTGCCGGTGCCGGTCTGCGCCGTACCGGTTTTGGCCGCAACCGTGACGCCGCTCACCCGCGCGCGGGTCGCCGTTCCACTCGCTGCCACTTCGATCATCATCGCCTTCACCGCCGCGGCGGTTTCAGGCGACGTGGCTTTGCGCCACTGCTTCGCGTCGTACGTGCGTACCGCGTTGCCGCGGTCGTCGCGCACACTGCCGAGGACGTGCGGGGTCATGATCACGCCGTCGTTCGCGATCGCCGCAGCTACGAGGGCCATTTGCAGCGGGGTGGCCGACACGTTCTGCTGGCCGATCGCAGAAAAAGCGACGCCGGGTTCGTTGCGCTTGAACTCGTTGGCGTCGGGAAAGCGCGACGTCGCTGCGGCGGGGAGATCGAACGGTGGCTTGTTGTCGAACCCGAAGGCCTGTGCTTCGGCCGACAAGTCGTCGCCGCCCATGTCGAGGCCCATCTGGGCGAAGCCCGTGTTGCAGCTCACGCGCAGGAGGTCGGTGATGACGCCACCACACCGCTCGCCCCCGAAGTTGCGCAGCGACCGGCCACCGCTGCGCGGCAGCGGCAGTTGCGTCAACGTCGGGTAGTTCTTCGTGGTCAGTTCTGGCGCGCGGTCGAACGCCGCGCTCGACGTGACCACTTTGAACGTCGACCCGGGCGCGTACGACTCGCGATAGCCCCGAGGCAACAGCGGGTGCGCGGGGTCGTTCGATAACGCGTTGTACGCGTTGCGCACGTTGTCTTGCGTGTGGGCCGCGAGTGGGTTCGGGTCGAAGGTCGGGAAGTTGACCATCGCGAGGATCGCTCCGGTGGTGGGGTCGATTGCGACGACGGCGCCCTTGCGGTTTCCTAACGATGACGCCGCCACACGCTGCACTGCTGCATTGATGGTGAGCGTGACGTCTTCGGTCTTCTTGCTGTTGCCATTGAACAGATCGCGCAGGGTGCGGTCGCCGGCGGTGAGGGTGCCTCCGACGAGGTCTTTGTTGAACGCGCGCTCGGCGCCGTCGGCGCCGAAGGTGAACGACAAGTAACCGGTGACGGGCGCGAACAACGCGCCTTCCGGATACTGACGCTGACGCTTGAACTCGTCGTTGGAAGGGACGCTTTTCGCCAGCACCACACCGTCGGCAGTCTGGATCAGGCCGCGGTCGGCGCTGAAGGCAGCAGTGAGGCCGCGCGTGTTGCGCGGATCGCTCGTGAGCTTCGCCGCGTCGACAACCTGCAACCGCGTGAGCGCGACCAGCAACAGACAGAAACCGACGCCGAGGATGAGGCCAAGCCGTTGGATGCGCCCGGTCATCGCGCCCGTCTCGATGCCATGCGCACCGGCCGTTCGAGCCGGTCACCGCTGGAGATGCGCAACAGCAACGCGATGAGAATCCAGTTCGCAATGATCGACGAACCGCCGTAGGAAACGAACGGCAACGTGATGCCGGTGAGCGGCAGCAAACGAGTGACACCACCGATGATCAGGAAGCTCTGCACCCCGACGATCGTGGTGAGGCCCGTCGCCAGTAGTTGTTCGAACGGTCGCTCGGCGCGCTGCGCAATGCGCAGACCGATAACAACGATCAACGCGAACGCGGCGATCACCGCCGCCGCGCCCACGAGACCGAGTTCCTCGCCGACAGCGGCGAACACGAGGTCGGTGGCGACCGCGGGAATCTTCTGGGGCGTGCCGCGCGCCAACCCTGTGCCCACTACGCCGCCGGCCGCGAACGCGAACGCGGCCTGCACGAGTTGGAACCCGTCACTGCTGGCTTTGCTCCACGGATCTATCCAGATGCGCACGCGCTCTTGCACGTGTCCGAACGAACTCCACGCGATCACCGAGCCGATGCTGAACATCGACAGGCCGAGAAGCGGCCAGAGGTATCCGCCGGCGGCAACCCACAACATCGCGACGAACAACGCGAAGAACAACGTGGACGAACCGAGGTCTTTCTCGGCGACCATCACGATGATCGACAGCGCCCACGCCCCGACCAACGGGCCGATCGCTCTCGCCCGCGCTGCGAGGGCGTCGGTGGGCAGGCTGCCGGGCGCGAGCAGTTCTCTTCGCTCGACGAGATAGCTCGCGAAGAAGATCGCAAGCGCGATCTTGGCCAGCTCACCGGGCTGCAAGCTGAACGGCCCGACCTCGAGCCAGAGCCGGGCGCCGTTTTTCGTGCTGCCGATGCCGGGCATGAGCGGCGCGAGCAACAAGAATATGCCCGCGACCATCAGCAAGTAGCGGTACCGCTCGAGGTCTGCCGCTCTTCGCACCAGCACGAGCGTGGCGACAAACGCGGCGACGCCGATCGCCGTCCACATCGCCTGATTCGCGGCGAGGTCCTTGTTGAGCCGAGCGATGACCACATAGCCCAACCCGTTCAGCAGGGCGACGATGGGGACCAACGTCGGCTCGGCGTTCGGGGCCAGCCGCCGCATCGCGACGTAGGCCAGCGCCATCAAACCGAAGATGACAATGAGGAACGGGAACAGGTTGACGGGCAGGCTCGCGGTTTGGCCGAGACCGGCGAGCGCGTAGGCCGCGCCGACGATTACTGCGGCCACAACGAGCAGGCTCAAACCGGTGCCTGCGTTCGAGCGCGGCAGCGCGGGCGCGGTCACTTTTTCGTGGTGGGGGTGACGCTGGTAGCCGTGCCGCCCGGCACCGTGGTGGGCACCGGAACCGTTGTGCTCGTGGTGGTCGTGGGCAGGCGGCGGATGTAGGTCTCGGCGTCTTGGCGCGAGCTGAAGCGCACACCCCCGCGCACGCGTTCGCGGGCGATGCCGTCGAGGGACCGCACCGGGATTGCCGTGCGGTCGACCAGCTCCTGCTTGAACAAGCCGTCGCCCTCGCCGCGGAACAGCGCAACCCGCCCGTGGTCGTCGCTCACGTACCACGGCCTCCCGAGGAACAACACCGCCGCCACCCCGCCGGCAATGAGCGCGAGGACGGCCAAGCCGAACACCGTGATCTTGAGCTTGCGCCGCGGGCGGCGCGGCTCGTCAAATGACGCCGACCGCTCGCGCGCGGGCGGCCGAGCCTCGCTGTCGAGGTCGCGCAGACGCGAATCGCGCTCGGCCGCCGTGATCAGACCACGAGGTCGCGGCGGGTCGGCGGCCAGCGCGGCCGACGCATCTTGGGCCTTTCCTTCGTCGTCGATGACGTCGATGATCACGACCGTGATGTTGTCGGCGCCGCCGTTGTTCTTGGCCACGCGCACCAGCTCACGGGCCGCTTCGCCGGGGTCTTCGATTCGACGCAAGATCGACGCGATCTCGGCGTCGGGCACTTCGTTCGTAAGCCCGTCGCTGGCCAGCAGCACCCGGTCGCCGCGGAACGGGTCGAGGTCGAAGCGGTCGGGAGCGACCGTGGCGTCCATGCCGAGCACTCGCGTGAGCACGTGGCGACGCCGGTCGACCGCGGCTTGCTCCTCGGTCATTTGGCCGGCCCGCATCAGCTCGTCGGCCACCGAATGGTCTTCGGTGATCTGACCGAGTTCACCGTCGCGCAGCAGGTAGGCACGCGAATCGCCCACGTTGACGATGACAAGCGTGTCTGCGCCGTCGTCGTTGGTGACGAGCGCCGCCGCGCACACGGTGGTGCCCATCCCACGCGTCGCGGCGTCGGCCGCGGCCCGCTCGATGACCTTCGAGTTCGCAACGCGGACCGCCTCGACCAAACCGTCGGCTGTGGGGTTCGTGGCAAACGTGTCGCGCAGACTGTCGACCGCGACGAGCGAGGCGACCTCGCCGGCCGCGTGGCCGCCCATCCCGTCGGCAACCGCGAAGAGCGACTCGGTCACCAGCAACTGATCTTCGTTATTGGTGCGGACGCGGCCGACGTCGGTGACGGCGCCGGTTCGGAGCGCGGTCACCCGAGCACCTCGAGTTCGACCGGGCCGACGCGCACGCGGTCGCCCTTTTTGACTTTCGCCGGGCCGCCGACCTTGCGCCCGTTGAGATACGTGCCGTTCGTCGAGCCCAGGTCTTCGATGTGGAGCCCTTTGGGCGTCCGGAACAAACGGGCATGGAGTTGACTGACCATCGAGTCGGGGATCTGCACCTGGCAACCTTGGCCGCGGCCCAGCGTGGCCTCGTCGCCGACCACAAATTCCTTGTTCGCGAGTGCGCCGCCGCTCACGACGCGCAGCGATGCGCGGCTCGCGCCGCGTGATGACGACGAGGACGATGGCGCTGCCGGCGCGGGCGCCTGCGTTGCGACTGCGCTCGTTACCGCCGGAGCGGCGGCGGCGCGTGGCTTTGCCGCCAGCAATCCGAGGACGCGCAGGAAGAACAGCCAGATCAGCGAGAGCAGCAGCAGCCGCAAGACGGTGAGCAGGCTTTCAGGCATGGTTAGGACGTTTCGAACGTGAGGGTTACGGAGCCGAGACGGATCTGGTCGCCGTCGTGCAACATCTGGTCGACAACGCCCGCACCGTTAAGTTTCGTTCCGTTGCTCGACCCGAGGTCGCGGATGAACCAAGCGTCGCCGTCGCGCACGACCTCGGCGTGACGCCTACTCACCGTGGAGTCGGCGAGCTCGACGTCGCATTCGGGCGCCCGACCGATGATGATCGGGTCTTCGCTCACGGGCACGCGGGTGCCGTCGCCGAGCACGAGGGCAGCCGTCGGCATGCCGCCGGGGCCTTGGCGCACCTCTACTACGAGGGTGTAGTCGCCTTTCTTGAAGTCGGGATCTTGGAACAACTCGACCTTCACGGGCCCGAGGAAGCGATATGTGCGGTCGCGCGCGTGTTCACGCATTGCCTCTTCAAGTTCACGCACCATTGCGTCGGCGAAGGGTTCGAACCGCTCTGCGTCGGACTCGCTGAGCGTGATCGTGGCGTGGTTGGGCGCCACGGTGCCGCGCACCGACACGCTGCGGTGCGCATCGACCTCACGGGTGAGGCGACGGCCGAGTTCGACGGGCTGAAGCCCGCCGCGAAATGCCTTTGAGAACACCCCTTCTACGAGGCGCTCGAGGCGACGCTCCACCTGCTGCAGTCCCATGGGTGTCGTAACGCTAGTTCGGGGCTGAGACACCGCGAACTACGCGCGCCCTCCATCCTTGGGTCGTCGGGTCATGTGTAGGTGACGGGCGCCCGGAAGCTGGCGCCCACGAACGGCCGGCCGAATCTTCGCGCGTAACGCCACTGCAACGAGATGCGTACGCCGACGCCCATCGTGTTCAAGTACGGCACCGAGTGTTCCCAGTTCGCTTGGCATGCGCCGCCCATCACGATCAGATCGCCGTTGCCCGGCGACAGGTCGTGCGTGGCCCCCCGTCCTTCGGCCAAGGTGTTGCGGGCCGAGCGGGGCCGCAACAACCACGGTCGTTTCGCTCCGAGCGTGAGCACCGCAACCACGGTGTCGTCCAGCCATCGCATGTCGGTGTCGCGATGGAAGGCCTGGCCGTCGCCTGCGTTGCGGTACTGGATCATGCCGAAACCGTCGAACGTCGCGTCGTACGCGCGCTGTAACGCCTTGTGCACCCCTGCCAGCGCGGGATGCGGCAACGGCCGTCCGCGCGACCAGAACGATCCGAGCCGGCGTTCCTCGATCCAGCGCTCGTACCGGAACAGCTGCGACGACTGCCACTGGACGTCGCGCAACAACGCGTCAAACAACTCGTCGGCGCCGCTCAACCAGCCGCGCGAGACGTCGACCCACGACGCCTCGTCAAGTTGCACGCGCTCGACCACGGCGTCGGGCGACGGCGCGATGACGACGTCAGATGTCACGACCCAAGTCTGCCTCGCCGGTTTGCGTGGCGATACCGCGGGTAGGGCTGCGCCTGACACCTCCAGGGAGAGAATCTGTGCGACGCCTCGCAGCAGTTTTCATGACACTCGGTGCAGGACTGATGATCGCGGCGCCCGTGCCCGCACACGCCCAAACGGACGCGAACCAGTGCACCGCTCCTGCGGCCGAGGTCGCAGTTACCGCTGTCACCAACGCGTTCGACCACCCGTGTTACGCGGCGGCGGCGAACACGCCGTTCACGATCAAAGTGACGAACCAAGACCCGTTCGCGCACAACCTGTCGATCTACAACCACGCCGCGGGCGACGCGCTCTTCACCGGTAGTTACGTGCCAAAGGCGAGCAGCGCGACGTACAGCGTGCTGGCGCTACCGGCGGGCGCCTACTACTACCAGTGCGACATCCACCCGTTCATGAACGGCAAGTTCGCGGTGGGTGTCGACCCGAGCACGCCGATCGCCAAGACGAACGCGCAATCGCGCGCACCGCGCGGCGCGTCCGTCACGTTGACCAAGGTCGCAAGTGGTTTCACGGCGGCGGTGTTCATCACCGGAGCCAACGACGGCAGCAAGCGCCTGTTCGTGGTCGATCAGCCCGGGCGCATTTACATCGTCGACAAAAACGGCAAGCAGCTGAAGGTGCCGTTCCTCGACATCCACGACAAGCTCGTCGCGCTCAATCCCGACTACGACGAACGCGGCCTACTCGGCCTCGCCTTCCACCCGAATTTCAAGCAGAACGGCAAGTTCTACGTCTGGTACAACGCGCCGCTGCGCCCCACCGCGCCACAAGACTGGTCGAGCACGATCCACCTGTCCGAGTTCACGGTGTCGCGCTCGAACAAGAACGTGGCCGACCCGAGTACCGAGCGCGTGCTGATGTACATCGACCATCCGCAGGCCAACCACAACTCGGGTCACATTGCGTTCGGTCCCGACGGGTACCTCTACCTGCCGATGGGTGACGGCGGCAACGCGAACGACGTCGGACCCGGCCACACCGTGCCGCAAGGCAACGCGCAGGACCTCACCAACATCCTCGGCGACGTCATGCGTATCGACGTCGACCATCGCTCGCCGGGCAAGCAATACGCGATCCCGAAAGACAACCCGTATGCGGACGGACGCGGCGGGGCGCAGCCCGAGATCTTCGCCAACGGGTTCCGCAATCCGTTCCACCTGTCCTTCGACGCCGGCGGCGACCACCACATGTACGTCGGTGATGCCGGGCAGGACCGCTTCGAGGAGATCGACGACGTGGTGAAGGGCGGCAACTACGGCTGGCATGTGCGCGAAGGCACGCACTGCTTCGACCCCGCAAACGCGTCGAACCCGCCTCCGACGTGTCCCTCAACCGGAGTCAACGGCACGCCGCTGATCGACCCCGTAATCGACTACAACCACACGAAGATCCTCGGCTCGGTAGTGATCGGAGGGTACGTCTACCGCGGCTCGAAGCTGCCCGAACTACAGGGCACCTACGTGTTCGGCGACTACTCGCGGAACCGACTCAAGCCCGACGGCGAGATCTTCTCGGCGGCCACCGATGGGCCCGACAAGTGGAAGATGCGTGAGCTCCAGGTGACGCTGCCCGGCGAGCACACCCCCGGTCCCGGCTTCGGAAACTTCGTGCTCACGTTCGGCCAAGACGACGACCACGAGTTGTACGTGAGCCTCACCAACTTCGGCGGGCCGCGCGGCAACACCGCCGGCATCTATCGCTTCGACGCGTTCACGCCGAACCTCAGCGCGACGCTCGCCGCCGAATCCCACGAAAGCCGATCCGACCCGTGGTACTGGCTCCCGCTCGTCCTGGCGGCCGGGGCATTGGTCGCGTTGTTCGGCTACGCGTTGGTGCCGCGGCGCTACACGACGTCGGCTCGGTAGCCTTTGGGCATGGCCCTTATCGACGTCGCACCGGTTACGCCCGTCCTCGGCGCGGTCGTCAGCGGTGTGGTGCTCGAACCGGGCATCCACGACGGCGCGGTCGCCGAGATACGCGCGGCGCTGCTCGAACACAAAGTGTTGTTCTTCCGTAACCAGAGCCTCGACGCCGCAGACTTGACCAAGCTCGCGACGCGCTTCGGCGAGCCGACGCCTGCGCACCCGGTTGAGCCTGCAGTCGAAGGCCACCCCGAAGTGTTGGCGCTCGACTCCGAGGAAGGCGCCCGCGCCGACGTGTGGCATAGCGACCTCACGTACCAAGAACGTCCGCCGCTCGGCGCCATGTTGCACGCCGAGACGGTGCCGCCCGTCGGCGGCGACACCGTATGGGTCGACATGGTCAGTGCCTACGAGGCGTTGTCGCCCACGATGCAGTCGTTCCTTTCCGGACTGACCGCGACGCATTCGTCAGCCAAAGCCGACGGCTTCTTTTCCACGCGTGACAAGACCGGCGGCGCCGCCACGATGGCCAACGCCGCTGCGCCGCCGATGCACCATCCGGTGGTGCGTGTCCACCCCGAGACGGGCAAGCGCAGCGTGTTCGTCAACCCGCTGTTCACCATCAAGATCGACGGCCTTCGCCGAGCCGAAAGCGAAGCGCTGCTCAGCGTCATCCAAGACGTCGCGACGCGTCCCGACGGCATGGTCCGCTGGAAATGGGAAGCGGGCGACCTCGCGTTTTGGGACAACCGCTGCACCATGCATTACGCGCTGCGTGACTTCGGCGACGCCCGCCGCAACATGCTCCGGGTCGCGCTCGAGGGCGATCGACCGGTCGGCGTCGGCGTCTAACACCCCCGCAAAATTTTCCTTTAGCGCGGTTTATCGCCCAGACTGTTGGGCATGCCCTCCCAGACGTCTCTCTTGGCGCGCGCCCACACGCAGGTGTGGCGGGCCTTGGTCGCGCTTACGGCGATCGGCGCAACGGCGTTGGCCACGGCGCCGGGGGCACAAGCGGCGGCGCCTCGTCCGAGCGCATCGTCGCCCTTTACGTGCGGACAGGTTTGGTTCGCACGGACGTATCCGGGTCACCCACAGTTCGCGGTCGACTGGAATCTCCCGGGTCCCGGAGAGGCCGACTTCGGCCAACCCGTGCTCGCCGGCAGCGACGGCGTGGCGACCGTCGCGACGAATGCGGGTTACGGACTGATGGTCACGATCGACCGCGGCGAGGGCTGGACGACGTTGTACGCGCATCTCTCCGCCGCTGCGGTCACGACGGGCCAACGCGTCTCGAGCGGCACGATCATCGGCCAGGTTGGGCGCTCGGGCCATGCCGACGGCAGCCACCTGCACCAAGAGCAGTTGCTCAACGGCGTACGCCAGCCCGTGGAGGTCGACGGCCATCCCGTTGTCGCCTCGTACAGCTCGCGCGCCACCTCGTACCAGAGCGCAAACTGCGCGCCACCGACCGCGGTAAGGCACGCCGCGCGCTCGATGTGGCGACGCTGGCCGGTAAGCCACAGCACCGTCGCGAGCCCGCCCGTGCGGCTCGGTCGGCCATTAACGCGTCCGCTACCCTGACGGCTCCACTCGGGCGAGTGGCGGAATTGGCAGACGCGCAGGATTCAGGTTCCTGTGTCCGAAAGGATGTGCGGGTTCAAGTCCCGCCTCGCCCACTACTACTGCTACTACCGACCCACTCTCGGCGACGCTCTTGTTTGTGTCGGTCGCACCAGCCGCAAAACCGCTTGACTGACACTCAAAGTTATGTTTGAGTGTCGGTCAAGCGAAAGAGAGATCGACAGTGGCGGTGACGAGGGCCGAGACCACCGCGGCGACGCGGTCGCGCATCATCGAGGTCGCAACGGAGTTGTTCTCGGCCAACTGGTTTGAAGACGTCAGCCTGACGCGCATCGCGGAAGCGGCTGGCGTGTCGCATCAGACCGTGCTCAATCATTTTGAGTCCAAAGAAGGGCTCGCACTCGCGATGTGGCAAGCCGTCGGCGCCGAAACGGTCGAACGAAGGAACACTGCGAAGCGGAACGACGTCCCTAAAGCTGTCCACGTTCTTGTCGGCGAGTACGAACGATTCGGCGACTCCAACGCGCGCTGGGCCGCGACTGCCGAACGACTCGGCTCACTGGCTCCGCTGCTCGACGAAGCACGCGGCGTTCATCAACAATGGTTAAACGACATGTTCGGTGACGCGCTACCCACGCGCTCCGACGCGCGTGCACGATGCATCAACGCGTTGCATGCCGCGACCGACGTGTACACGTGGAAGCTCCTCCGGCGCGACCTCAAATTGAGTCGCGCCGAAACCGAACGAACCATGGTCGAGCTCGCCAATGGCGTGCTCCTGCAAGCGAGGGACCGCACATGAGCCCATACAACTATCTCGTCGCGCTCGTCGACGGCGGCGGCACCGTGCCACCGGAGCTGGGGGCGGTTCGCCGTCTCGTCGATCGCGGGCACAACGTCACGGTTCTCACGGAAGCGTCGACACTCGACGAAGTGCGCGCCACGGGCGCGACACCGATGTCATGGACTAACGCTCCCAACCGGCGAGACCGCAGCGCCGCCAACGATCCCTGGCGAGACTGGGAAGTGAAGTCTGTCCCCAAGCTGTTTGATCGGCTTATCGAAACCCAGCTAGTCGGCCCGGCGCCGCGCTATTGCGCCGACGTCACCGCGGCGATTACAGAAGCGCGTCCGGACGCGGTGCTGTGTTCGCAGTTCGCGTTCGGGGCGATGGTCGCCGCTGAAGCAGCGGCGGTTCCGTTCGCGGTTCCCATGCCGAACATCTACATGCTGCCAGCGAAGAACCTGCCGCCCATGGGTATCGGGTTTCGGCCCGCCCACAATGTGATCGGGCGCATACGCGACCGTATCGTCGGTGGGTTCAGCACACGCTTGTGGGACAAGAAGGGGCTTCCCGGCTTGAACGACCTCCGGTCGTCGGTCGGGCTCGTACCGATCGCGCACTTCTGGGATCAGGTCCACCGCGCCGACGCGGAACTCATCATGACCTCAGCTGCCTTCGACTTCCCCGCGGTGCTGCCGGAAACGGCGCGGTACGTGGGACCGGTGCTCGACGATCCGGCATGGGCTGAGCCGTGGGTACCACCGGCTGGCGATGCGCCGCTCGTTCTCGTCGCGTTGTCGTCGACTTTTCAGGATCAGGTCGACTGCCTCCAGCGAATCGCGGACGGGCTCGGCCAGCTTCCCGTGCGCGCGGTTTTGACAGCCGGGCCTGCGATCGATTCGTCAACGCTGCGAGCGCCGAGCAACGTCTACGTCGTCGCGTCTGCGCCGCACAGCCAGGTGCTCAAGCACGCAACCGCAGCCGTGACCCACGGCGGCCACGGGAGCGTTGTGAAGTCGCTCGCCGCCGGAGTTCCGATGTTGGTCATGCATCACGGGCGCGACCAAGCCGACAACGCGGCGCGGGTGACGGCTCGCGGCGCGGGCATAGCGCTAAAGCGCACGGCCAAGCCCGCCGCCATCGCGAAAGCGGTGAAGCAGTTGCTTGACGACTCGAGCTACGCGGCGCAAGCGGCCAAGCTGGGTGAAGCCCTACGACGCGATGCCGAGAGCGGCACTCTCGTCGCTGAACTCGAACGACTACCCATACGCCACCCGGTGCTGTGACGTGGCGCCCGTCGATGGTTTAGCCGGCGTTGGTTCCAGGTGGTTCGTGCAGGACTGTCGGGACGTAATCGAGTAGCTGGATGCGGCCGTCGAAGGTGCGGTTGTTGATCATCTCGAGCGCGACATCGGGGTAGCCGTCGTAGATGCGATCGTGCCCCGTACTGCCGGTGAGGACGGGGAACACGACGACCCGGAAGCGGTCCGCGAGCCCGGCCGCGAGAAGGGACCGGCACAGCGTCAGGCTGCCTATCGTGCGCATCGACACGGTGCCGTTGTTCTTCATCTCCGCGACCGCTTCGGCTGCGTCGGCGGCAATGAGCTGCGTGTTCGGCCACGTCAGTGGTTCTTTGAGCGTGTGCGAGAAGACGACCTTGTTCATGTCGGCGAGGGTGTCTGTTCCGGGTTCGCCTTCGGCGGCGAACTTCGACATGAGGCGATACGTGTTTGCGCCCATCAGCACCGTGTAATCGCGTTCGGGCGATTCATCGAGCCACGCGAGATATTCGGGTCCTTCCAGACCCCACCACCCGGGCCACCCCTCGGCCGCGCCGTACCCGTCGAGCGAGGAGATGAAGTCGATCACTAGCTCCGGCATGCGCTTGTTGTACCCGCGGCCCGTTAGGACAGCCGGAAGGGCTGCGAGCCGCGTAGGATGCAGCATCGTTTCAGCAGGTCAGACGCTTGCGTGAGCGGCTGACTCGCCCACCGCTGCTAGCTCACGAACGAACGACAACGACACCACTGCCGATCACGACCACCAAGACCTCGCCGCCAATCGCTGTTGTGGTCGCAGCCGTCGCGGTCGCGGCGGGCGCCGCCGGGGTGGTACTCGCAGTCGTGGAGCGTCACCTCGCAGGGCAACCGCCGCTACCTGAACTCGTTGCGCAGTCGACCGCGTCGGCGGGGCTCGCGGCCATCGGAGCGCTGGTTGCGATGCGTCGCCGCGATAGTCCGCTCGGGTGGTTCATGCTTGCGATCGGGCTGGAGACCGCGCTCACCCAACTGACCTATAGGTACGGCTTGCGGTATGTGCTGCACCCTGGCCAGCTCGCGCCCAAGCCCGAGAGCGCAAGCAGCACGCGGCATCTGGAAGACACGTTGAGTCCGGTCTTCGCCGCGCTGTTATTTCTCCACTTCCCAACGGGTCGCCTCCCAAGCCACCGCTGGCGGCCGATGATCTTCGTCATTGCGGGCGTCGCAGCTGTCTCCTTGGTGACGCTGTTTCTCGTCTCGGGGCAACTCGCCGACCTCCCAGGCGTGGTCAATCCCTTTGGTGTCCGAAGCATCTCCACGGGCGCAGGGTCCGTCCACGACGTCACGATTCCGCTCGTCAACTTCTGCTTCTTGATCGCGGGCGCTTCTCTCGTGGCGCGATGGCGGCGGGCGACGGGAATCGAGCGCCAACAGATCAAGTGGCTCGCGACCACGGCCGTAGTCCTCGCGCTGCTACTTGTCGCCGGACAGCTGTTCGAACCACTCACCGGCGCGTTCTTCTTCGGCGTACTGCTCGTCCCGACCTCGATCGCCATCGCGGTTCTGCGCTACCGGTTGTACGACATCGACGTTGTCATTTCTCGTGCGCTCGTCTTCGCGAGCCTCGCCGCATTCGTGACGTTGATCTACGTGATCGTGGTCGTGGGTTTGGGATCGCTCGTGTCTGCAGGACGATCCAATCCCGCGCTGTCGGTCGCCGCGACGGCCCTCACCGCGATCGCGTTCCAACCCGTGCGCGACCGCGCGCGCCGCGTCGCCAACCGCTTGGTCTACGGAGAACGGACCACGCCATACGAGGCGATGAGCAGGTTGGCCGAACACGTCGGTGAAGCGGCCGCCGCCGATGAACATATGCAGCTCGTGGCCCGCCTGTTGTCGGAAGGAACCGGCGGCACCGCGCGCGTCTGGCTGCGCGTCGGTGACCACCTCCGACCAGCCGCGTCGTGGCCAGAGGATGCAGCGGCGACGGACGCCGTCGACTTCCCCGCGCTCGACGCGCCCGACTTCGGCGACGTCGATCACGTCGTGGCTGTCGTCCATCACGACGAGACGCTCGGCTACCTGACGCTCAAGAAGCCCGTCGGTGAGCCCGTTGCCCCACCCGACGTGAAGCTCATGTCGGGATTGGCCGGACAGGCGGGACTGCTGCTTCGCAACGCTCGCCTCACCGCGGAGTTGTACGAACGACTCGACCAACTTCGCGCGTCACGCCAACGCCTGGTCGCCGCGCAAGACGAGGAACGCCGCAAGCTCGAACGCGATCTGCATGACGGCGCCCAACAACAGATCGTCGCAGTGAAGATCAAGCTCGGAGTCGCGGCAGGTCTCGCGCAGGACGAGCACGCCGAGGTAACCGCGCAAGCGATTGCGCAACTGGTTGACGAGGTCAGCGACGCGGTCGACACTTTGCGCGATCTCGCGCACGGCATCTACCCGCCTCTGCTCGCCGCAGAAGGGTTGGCCATGGCGCTTCGATCCCAAGGCCGCAAATCGGTAGTTCCCGTGGAAGTCGTAGCTAGCGACCTCGGCCGGTATGGCGAAGAAATCGAGGCGACGGTTTACTTCTGTTGCCTCGAGGCGCTTCAGAATGTGACGAAGTACGCGCAGGCAACCAGCGTCCAGATCGACTTAAACCAGCTCGACAACGTGCTGCACTTCGCAGTGACCGACGACGGATGCGGCTTCGACCCCGAAACCGTGCGACGGGGGGCGGGACTTCAGAACATGGAGGACCGATTGGACGCGGTCGGGGGGACTCTCGTGCTGTCGTCGGTACCTGGCGCGGGATCGACGCTTTCCGGCGCTATTCCTCTCAGCGACGCGTAAGGAATTCATCACTCGAGCTCAGGCCTTTG
>JBEEFT010000026.1:0-3100 GCA_041166225.1 Actinomycetota bacterium
CGAGGGCAAGACCCCCGACCATCGGCAAGAGGGGGGCATACGGGTTCGGGGCGTCGACCAACGCCTCGACGTGGCCGGGGGCATACCGTTCGTGTCGAACCGGTAGTTGGCTGCCTACAGGATGAGCTCGAACGTTGTTAGTGGCGACGGCAACCACACACCCGCAATCGTTCAGCCGGACCCACAGTGTGTCGGGATCGTTCGCGACGTCGACGTCGACCACCGTCGCCGAGGTCGTAATCGCGTTCTTCCGAAGCTGCGTCTCGCGGCCGTGCACTCGCCAGGCCAGGAACCCGGCAAACAACACGATCAGCAGTACCGGCAGCGCGCCCAGCCAGCGGAGGCGCGACCGCGTTTTAGTCGGATTCATTCTCAGTCGGATTCATTCTCAGTCGGATTCATGTCGACGCAAGTGGTCCGCGAGTTTGTCGATGAGCGCGGTGCCGATCGTGGGCGTGAACGTTTCGCCACACCCGCAGAAGTGCACCCGCACTTGCGCTTTGGCGCGGCCGATAAAGACCATGTACTCGTCGGTTACGAACGTGCGGGTGACGCCGTCGTCCCGGTGGTACCAAGTGACGAACTCGCGCTCGACCCCGCGTGCGGGCAGCGGTTCTGGCATCGGCCTCGACGTTGTCGCCTGGATAATGGCCTCCGGGTACAGCTGATGCAGGTACGACTCGTTGTCCAGCGCGCCGCAGTGCGGATAAGTGTCGGACTCGAACGCGGCGGCTCGCTTGCTGGTCACGGCTGCAGTGGGCGACAGGTTCACCAGCGCCGAGATGTGGCCGCGTTGCCTTCCGTTCTTGGCGTCAAAGGCCCAGTCGCGTACGACCGCTGCGGTCAGGTCGCTCACTTCGGGTGCGGTGAGGCAGTCGTTTGGTGCACGGACGACCTGACGCGGCAGCGCCTCGGAGCGCACGAGGCTCCAGCCCGCACCGACGTCCTCCGTGTTGACCTGCATCGAGTCTGCGAGGCGCTCGTCGGCCGTCTTGGGGGCAAGTGCGGAACGAAGATTCAGATGCGCGACCGCGACCGCGACGCGGTTGAGGCCTGCGACGACCATCAGAACCGCGACGACGACGAGGATCACGCGCCGCACGACTGAACTGCTGCTCGGCGATCTATCCGATGGCTCTGTCGGCGCGCGCCCGAACACGTCTTTGGCCACCTTTTCCCTTCGGCCCAAGGTGCCGAAAGCTGAGGGTTGCGTCGAAACGGTGACGTGCCGTCCAGGCACGCACATAGTCCGCGCACTACCTCAATGGGCTCCGCTATGTTTCGAGTCGATGGCCCGCATCCGAAGGCCGTCCGTAGCCTCGTTGCTGCTGCGGCTGTACTCAGGTGAAACCGACCTCGGCACCGCAACGGGGTTCATGGTTAAACGCGGCAACGGAAGTTTCCTTGTCACCAGCCGACACGTGCTGACCGGACGTCACCAAACGTCGGGAGCGCCGTTACATCCCACCGGAGTCGTGCCCAACTACGTCGGCATCGCGCACAACGGACCCCAGCGGGGTACGTGGAAGTGGACCGTCGAACCGCTCTACACGAACGACTCTGTGCCGCGGTGGAGAGAGCATCCCGCACTCGGCGAACTCGTCGATCTTGTGGCGTTGCCGTGTGCCGACCTCGAAGACGTCCACATCCGCTCGTACGACCCTTGGGCGCCCGGCGCGCCGCTTCGATACGAGATCACCGACGCCGTGAACATCGTCGGCTTCCCGTTCGTTACGAACGACGGCAGGAACATTCCGGTGTGGAGTCGCGCGTACGTGGCTTCGGATCCCGAGTTGGATTTCAACGCCATGCCGTGCTTCCTCGTCGATGCGCGTACGACCGCCGGTGCGGCGGGTTCCCCCGTGATCGCGTACGCCACCGCCGGTGTTGTTGCCCTCGACGACGGAACGATGACGACCGTCGAGAAGCCAGTCGGCCGTTTCGTCGGCGTGTACTCAGGACGGATCAGCCTCGAGAGCGATCTCGGGGTCGTGTGGAACCTCGACGCGCTCCGCGCGATCTTGGGAGCGCGAGCGCCGCGCTAAGCGGCACGCGCCGAGCTACCTAACCGAACTGGGGACCGCTGGTGTCGTGTGACGACATCAGCTGTCCCCAGTTCGTCGCTCACACGCCATCGATGTACCTGCTGGACTCACGAGCGTGAACAACATCCGGTGTCGACCGGCCGCAACCGACGACTTCACGTTTCTCGCGACGATGCTCGGTGAGGCCGCGGTGTGGCGACCCGACAAGGCGACACCGAACGCTGACGAGGTGATGGCCGATCCGCGGTACGCGATGTACCTCGCTGGATGGCCACGACAAGGTGACT
Source organism: Actinomycetota bacterium (assembly GCA_041166225.1). Lineage (GTDB taxonomy): Bacteria > Actinomycetota > Acidimicrobiia > Acidimicrobiales > JACCXE01 > JACCXE01. Next base: position 2,333 of record JBEEFT010000026.1, read on the forward strand.
ACGGGCTAATCGCCGAACACGACGGACCGGTCGGCGCAGCTTGGTACCGGACTTATACCGAGGCGAGTCACGGCTATGGCTTCGTCGGCGAGGACGTGCCCGAACTGTCGATCGCAGTGATCGCGTCGCGTCGGCACGAGGGGATCGGACGACGGCTCCTGGTCGGCCTCATCGAGGCCAGCGTCGCTCAGGGATATCCAGCGTTAAGTCTCAGCGTCGCCGAGAACAATCCGGCGCGCCGCCTATACGAGTCGACCGGCTTCGTGGCCGTCGACAAGCACGGGCACTCGTGGACCATGGTGCGTCGCGCGGCGTGAGCGCGCCGGGTTAGCCGGCTGCGCCTGTCGACTATTCGTCGTCGACGCGGAAGCCCACCTTCACGGTGACCTGGAAGTGACCTACCTGCTGGTCGGCGATGTGGCCGCGGACCTGTACAACCTCGAACCACTCGAGGTTGCGGAGGGTTTTGCCCGCCCGTTCGATGGCGTTGCGGATCGCGTCTTCCATGCCCGTTGTTGAGGAGCCGACGATTTCGGTGACGCGGTAGATGTGATCGGACGACATGTCGTCAGTATTGCATCGGGGCGCGGGCTCTCCTCACGGCGCTTACGGCGACGGCTGCCGCGAGCGCGAGCAACGCGACGGTGGGCGCCGAGCCGCCGGTGGCGGGCAGCTTGCGCCCGACGGGCGTCGGCGCGACCGGCGCGGTTGCGACCGACGGAGCAGCCGCGGCAGGCCCGACCTCGACCATCACCACGCTGTTCGCGG
>JBEEFT010000027.1:0-13157 GCA_041166225.1 Actinomycetota bacterium
GGCCGTGCGGTCCCTCGAAATACGTCAGCAGAGAACAGACCGAGGCGACCAAGCCGATGGCAACCCACCACCGCCGCGGCTTGGGCGACAGGCGCGCGAGGCCGATGCCTGCGAGTACCGCCAACGCGGCGACGGCGGGAGCGAGGTACCGGTTCAGCACGAAGAACCCGAGCACGGTGGCGACTGACACGCCGAGAATTCCACCGACGGCCAGCACCGGCGCGCGCGACCGGTAGTGCCACAACGCGATGAGCGCGAAGGGCAGGAGCGGTAGCGCGAAGACGCGCCAGCCCGGCATGGCCGTGGTGTTGAGACTGATGAGCGACTTGTAGAGCTGCTTGGCGTTCTCGCCGACGATGCCGAGATAGGTGCGGGGGTGCGCCTTCGCCAAGGCCGACAACGAATACTCCTTGTGCCGCGTCGACAGACCGGTGCGGTCGAGCGCATACAGGTAGGTGTCGCGGCCGGCGCGGTCCTGGCGAGCCAGATCGCGCCACGCGTCGATGTTGACGTCGACGGATTTGGCCGTGAGCTCCCACTGGCCCGAGTGCGAATGCAGAAATGCGGCGTAGGGCGCGGCCATCACGAGCAACCCCGCCGCGCACGCGAAACCGAGCGCCGCAACGCGGCGTGCGGTGCCGACCGTGAGCACCGGGCCCGTGGCGCGCCCGGCGACGGCGCGCACCGCGAGGATCAAGCCGAAGGCAACGACGAGCACAACGCCCTCGGGGCGAACGAGGTACGCCGCGCCGACGAGAAGGCCAACCACGAAGCTGCGCAGCAGCGTCGGCGGCTCGTCCCACTTGCCCCTACCCACAGCAACCAGGGCGGCCGCGAAAACGAGGAACGTGTAGGGCGCCTCGGAGCCGCCCGCGCCGCGAGCGACGCTGGCGCTGAGTCCGGGCGAGAGGGCCGCGACCCACATCGCCAGCACACCCGCCCGTCGCCCGGCCACGCGCCACGCCAGCGCTCCGAGGACACCGACGAGCGCGACACCGGTTACGAACGTGAGCACGACCGTCGCATGGTGGGGTTCGGGGGTGACTTTGGCGAGCGCGCCCAGCACGATCGGAAGCAGCGGAGGAAAATGCAGCTGCGGGTTCCCGCGGTACACGATGCCGCGACCGCGCCAAATGTTGCGGCCCGTCTCCAGGTAGGCGGCCTCGTCGGGACCGACGATGTTGTCGGTGAACGCGAACACCAACCGCACGAGCGCCCCTACAACCACCGCGGCAAGTACCGCGATCGGCACGTCGTGTTTCCAGAGGCGCACGGTCCGGTCGAAGAAGGCGACGACCCCGCGATCGGCTCGTCGCCCGTCCGCGGTCACGAGCGGGCGCGACCTCGGATCATCGTCCACGGCACGGGACGCAGGACCAGGTCGACATCGAGCACTCGGCGCGCCGCGGTGAGCAGTCCGCGACGTGTGAAGTGCTGAATGTGTCCGGGTGTGTTCCCCAGTGCGCTGACGTAGCGGCCCCGGGCAAGGTTGCCGAACCGCCACACGGGCTCCCATGGCACCGACACGATTACCGCGTCGCTCGCCACGCGCGAGATTTCTCTGAGCGCCTGCGGCGGGTCGGACAAGTGCTCGAGCACCTCGAGCGCGAGCACCAAGTCGAAGGTGTTGTCGGCGAAGGGCAGTTGCAGCGCCGACGCCTGCACCATGTGCGACTCGACACCCGTCCACGCCTCTTCGAGTTCGAGATCAGGCAGATCGAGGCCGACGAGGTCAGCGTCGGGGAACCGGTCGCCGAGCACCGTCAGCTGTCGGCCCTCACCGCATCCGACCTCGAGCACGCGCGTCGCAGTGAGAGGCAACGCCCGCTGCAGCGCGGCGGCAAACCCGTCGACCATGCGGCGCTCGACCGGGTTCTTCGTGGCCTCTTTGTGGACGACGTTGCCGGTGGGGACCGTCACGTGTCAGAGCCGTGGCGCGTGCGCGACACCACGAGGTCGGCGAGCAGCGCGAGCACCACGATTTGGAACCCGGCGAAGAGCAACACCATCGTGTTGATGGCGACCCGTAGAGGGTGGTCGACGATGTCGAAGATCAGCTTGAGGCCGCCGAGTGCGAGCAGGCTTAGGCCAACGGGCATGAAAACCGTTAACGGGCTGAAGAAGGTGACCATGCGGAGCACCTGCAGGATGTACACGTACGTGTCGCGGATCGGGTGGAACTTCGAGCGACCGGTGCGCGACGCGTAGGTGATCGGTGTGAATACCACGTGCTTGCCGTCCATGAGCATCGTGAGCGTGATGGTGGTGACGTGGGAAAAGCCGTTGGGCAACAGCGGCAAGTAGGGCAGCGCCGCTTCACGCCGAAAGGCGCGGAAGCCGGTGTTCAGGTCGGGGATGTCCGTCTTGGTCAACACGCTTGCGAACTTCTTGATCGCCCACTTCGTGGGAGCCCGCAGCAGGCGCATCGTGCCCTTTTCCGATTCACGGGCGCCGACGACCTGATCGGCGTCGCCGAGCGCCGCGACGAGGTCTGCGATTTCGTGGTTCGGATAGGTCATGTCGGCGTCGGTCCACACGACGACGTCGCCGATGGCCGCGGCCGACCCCACTCGGCGCGCCGCGCCCGACCCTCGATTCGTTGGAAACGTGATGCGGCGAATCCACGGGTACTTGTCGGCAATCGCGGGGGAGTCGTCGGTGGACGCATCGTCGACGAGCACCATCTCCCACGTATATGGCGAAGCGTCGAGCCCGTCGCGGATGCGGATGATTTCGTCCTCGAGACACTGCGCTTCGTTGTGCACCGGCAGTACGACGCTGACGTACGGCGCCGCTGAAGTCTTCGAACGAGGGGCGGCCGACGCCTTGGCCCGGGGGCTAGCGGAGGGGGTCACGCCACCGAGTGTCGCACGTCATTTAGTAGGGCGACGAGTCATCCACAGTGCGCTCAGCGCGGCTCCCGCGCCGTCGGCCACCACGAACGTGACGCGAGCCAACAGGGCTGCCGCAGCGGCATCTTGGTGGGCTACCCCGCTCGTCAGCACGAACACTGACTCGCGCACGCCAATGCCGCCCGGTGCCGGGATAGCCAAGAAGCCGGCGCACCACGACACGGCCGCGGCGAACGCGACGTGGGTTATCGGAGCCGAAGTGCCGAGCGCACGCAGGCAAAACCAATGGGCGGCCGCGATTGCACCCCACGCCGGCAGGTATCCGACTACGAGGGCGATCGCCGCGGGCCACGACGGCACCGTCAGGTTTAAGTCGCGTCGCGTCACACGCTCGAGCAGCCGTACGACGCGCGTTACGACAGCGGGGTGCAACGCGAGCACGCCGACTATGAGGAACGCCGAGACCCCGATCACTGCCGTTACGCCGCGCGCGCCAGCGGCGAAGGGCAGCAGCAGCACCGCCGCGAGTGCCCCCGCGAGATAGGTGCCGGCGAGTGAACTTCCGACCGACGCGTACGCGGTGGCGCGCGCCATCCCATCCCGGCGCGCGAGCTCCGCCCGTCCGACCATCGCCCAAACCGCGCCGGGCAGGTATTTGCCGACCTCGCCTTGGTAATAAAGCGGGATCGCGTCGCGAACGGCTAGCTCGCCGCCGACTATCGCCGCCGCTGTCGACCAGCGCGCTGCGATGTACGTCATAGCTGCGACGGCGGCGACGAGCCCCGCACCGAGCCACACCCAGCGGACGTGTGAAAACGATCCCTCGTGCACGCCCTGCAGGACGGCGCGCACGACGAAGGCCAGCCCGGCGGCGACGAACGCGAGCCGCAGCGCTAGGCGCGTGCGCCCCGACAATCCCGAACCTCGCCTTGGAATGCCGCCGATCTTACGGAGGACGGGTGAAGATGCAGGGATGGACTGGTGGTGGTCGGCGCTGGCGCTCGCGTTGTCAGTCGCGCTTGCGGCTGCCTTGCGAGACACGCTCGACGTCGAGCCGCTGCGGCGCATGAACTTTCGCGGACGGATCGTGCCCACGGGTGCCGGGGTCGCAGCGGTCTTCGCGTTCGTGGTGGTGGCCGCGGTCGTCGCAGTGACCGATCACCCCGTCAGCGCGACAACGGTCGCGACCGGGGTTGCGGTGCTCGGCTTCGGTGCAGTCGGTTTTTTTGACGACGCGGTCGGCACGCATTCGGCTCGCGGGTTGCGCGGTCACCTGCGTGCCTTTGCTCGCGGCCAACTCACGTCGGGGGCGACGAAATTGGTGGTCGGGCTGGCGCTGTCGGCGTTGGTGTCGCCGGCTTTCGCCGAACCGGCGGGCCGACGCGTGCTTGTGACGATCGTGATCGCCGGAGCGGCGAACGTCGCGAACTTGTTCGACTTGGCGCCCGCTCGCGCCGCCAAAGTCGCCGCGATCGCGGTGGTTGCCATCGTGATCGGTTTCGGGTCGCGCCACCCCCTGCACGGCGGCCCGGGGTGGTTCTTCGCCGCGGTGCTCGGTGTCGTTCCCTTCGAGTTGCGCGAGCGATTCATGCTCGGTGACGCCGGCGCCAACGCCCTGGGCGCGGTGGTGGGGATCACGGCAGTGCGGGCGTGCGGAGGTCACGGCAACGGCTTGCTGGTCGCCGCCGCGCTCGTGGTGCTGGTCAATGTCGCGGGCGAGCTTGTGAGCTTCAGCGCGGTGATCGAGCGCACACCACCGCTGCGGGCCTTCGACCGGTTGGGCCGCGGACGGTGAGAACGCTGCGCGCCGCGGTAGTGCTTCTGGCCGTGTTGCTCCTGGCGGCGCTCGCGTTCGGAAAGCTGACCGCCCACAACGGACGCCCCGTCGCCGCCACCGCAAGCTTCGGTCGAGGCCTCAGCCATGTCGCCGTCGGCACGTCGACCAAGATCCATCTCTCGCCCGACGCGCAGATGGTTGCGCTCGTCGAAGGCGGCGCGGTCACGGTCGTGCGCACCGGCGACGGTTCGCTGGTGATGAGCACCGGCAAGAACGTGGTCGATGCAGCATGGCTTCCCGACGGCGAACGCGTGATCGTGGTCGAAGGACCGATACCCACCGGTCAAATCGCAGCAGTGGACATGCGGGGCAAGGTTGTCGGGATCGCGAAACTCAACCCTTCGATCGAGTTCGGCAACGGGTTCGGTCTCGCCGCCGACTCCGCCGGCGCGCGCGCCGCGGCGATAGCGGTGCGGCGTGACGCAATCGGCGGCGCGGTCCACACCGATCTAGTCGTGGTGGACTTGCGCAGCGGCGTCAGCAACACGCTTGCTACTACGACGGAGGAACGGAAGCCCGTGTTCGTCGACGACGACGCAGTAGGAGCGATCGTGGCTTCGTCGAACGGCGACGACGACTTCGTGGTCGGGAGTGCGCAGGTCAGCGCCTTCCGCAAGGCCGCCGCGCATGTGATCGGCGGGCCGTTCCCGGCGAGCCGATCGGGCGAGGTAGTAATCGAGATCGACCCGGCGGCGCCGGTTCTTGTCGCGCTCGATCCGGCGACGGGACGCCAACGCGTCTTGGCCCGGGTGCGTCCCGGACGCGATCCAGTCGACGTGGACGCTCGTCTCACCCGTGCGCTGGTGCGGATAACCGACAAGGACGGCACCGTCCACCTGGGCTTTGACGCGCTATCCACTCGCGCGTCGACGCCTTAGATAAGCTGGCCTCCCGTGGCCAAGCACATCTTTGTTACGGGCGGCGTTTCGAGTTCGCTAGGCAAAGGCCTCACGGCCGCCTCGCTCGGCAGACTTCTCAAAGCCAGAGGGTTACGGGTCACGATGCAGAAGCTCGACCCTTACCTGAACGTCGACCCGGGAACGATGAATCCCGACGAACACGGCGAAGTCTTCGTAACCGACGACGGCGGTGAAACCGACCTCGACCTCGGCCACTACGAGCGGTTCATCGACGAGGCACTGCAGCAGAGTTCCAACGCCACCACAGGCTCGATCTACTCGAGCGTGATCGCCAACGAGCGACGGGGCGACTTCCTCGGCAAGACCGTTCAGGTCATCCCGCACATCACCGACGAGATCAAACACCGCATCCGCCGACTGGCCACCGACGACGTCGACGTGGTGATCAGCGAAGTGGGCGGCACCGTCGGCGACATCGAAATTCTTCCGTTCCTCGAAGCGATCCGTCAGTTCCGCAAGGACGTGGGCCGCGACAACGTGCTGTATCTGCACTGCACGCTTGTGCCGTTCCTCGGCCCGTCGGGCGAACAGAAGACGAAGCCGACGCAGCACTCGGTCACCGAGTTGCGCAGCCGCGGTATCCAACCCGATGTAATCGTGCTGCGCAGCGACCGCCCCATCCCCGACGGCTTAAAGCGCAAGATCTCCGATCTGTGCGACGTGCCGCTCGAGGCGGTAGCCAGCGCAATCGACGCGAAGTCGCTTTACCAAATTCCTCTGGCGCTGCACGAGGAGGGGCTCGACGACTACGTGTGCCGCCTGCTGCGTTTCGAAACGCCTCTCCCCGACCTCCGCGGCTGGAACGCGTTGGTGCAGCGCGTCGAGACCGCCACGAGGCCAGTTCGCATCGGCCTGATCGCGAAGTATTCGTTGCCCGACGCCTACTTGTCGGTGGTCGAGTCGCTGCGCCACGCCGGCTACGCGCACGGCGCCCAAGTCGAGATCGAATGGATTCAGGCTGAGGAGGTCACTGGCCTGCTCGCCGAAGAGCGCCTGGTCGGCCTTGACGGCATCGTGATTCCAGGCGGCTTCGGGCCCCGGGGCCTTGAAGGCAAGATCACGGCGGCCAACATCGCTCGCGAGCGCGACATCCCGTGCCTCGGCCTGTGCCTCGGCTTGCAGATGATGGTGATCGAGTATGCCCGCAACGTGTGCGGAATGACCGGCGCGCATTCGGCTGAAGTTGATCCGGCCACCGAATTTCCGGTGATCGCCCTGATGGACGACCAACTCGAGGTGGTCAACAAGGGCGGCACGATGCGCCTGGGTGCGTGGCCCGCCCGATTGTTGGAGAACTCGATCGTGGCCAAGGCCTACGGCGAAGCCGTGGTCTACGAGCGCCACCGCCACCGTTATGAGGTGAACCCGCGTTTCCGCAGCCGCATCGAAGACGCCGGCCTCATCTGCTCCGGTGAATCTCCCGACGGGCGCCTCGTCGAGTTCATCGAGTTGCCCGCCCACCCGTTCTGGGTCGGTACGCAGGCCCACCCCGAATTCAAGAGCCGTCCCGACCGTCCCCACCCGCTGTTCCGGGGGCTCGTCGGCGCTGCGCTCGAACGGGCCAACGAGCGCACGCCGCGCCTCTTGGAACTTGACGAGCCAATTCCGCAAGCTCTCTGAGCGGGAGCTGCATCGCGGCTCTCTGATCTCACTCGGCGAGGGCACCTTCGCGGGGCCGCACGGCGACGAGTTCAGGCGCGACATCGTGCACCATCCGGGCGCAGTGTCGGTCGTGCCGTTAGAAAGCGACGGCACAGTGTTGCTGGTGCGGCAGTACCGCGCCGCCGTCAACCGCGAACTGCTCGAGATCCCCGCCGGCAAGCGCGACGTGCAAGACGAGCCGCCTGAGTTGACTGCGCACCGGGAGATGGCCGAGGAGGTAGGCCGCAAGGCCGCACGGATGGACCTGCTCGGCACCTTCTACAACTCGCCCGGATTTTGCGACGAGCTCTCGTTCACGTTCCTGGCCCGCGACCTCAGCGAAGTCGCGATCGAGGCGCAATCGGTAGAAGAGGAGGCCATGACAATCGTTCGCGTCGGCCTCGACGACGCAATTGCGTTGGTCACCACCGGAGAGATCGTCGACGCGAAGACCATCATCGGCCTCGTGCTTGCCCGCAATCTGATCGCGTCAGGCCACTAGCGCATGCGCATCGGTGTGCCCCGTGAGATCAAGACGGCGGAGTACCGCGTCGCCCTCACCCCTGACGGCGTCACGGAACTGGTCGCGCACGACCACGAGGTGCTCATCGAGCGCGGCGCGGGCGAAGGATCGTCGATCCACGACGGCGACTACGCGCGGGCCGGCGCGCACTTGGTTGACACGGCCGACGCCTGGGGTGCCGATCTGGTTGTGAAGGTCAAGGAGCCGCAGGCCAGCGAGTTCTCGCATCTGCGCGCCGACCAGATCCTGTTCACGTACCTTCACCTTGCGGCGTATCCCGAAGTTGCCGACGCGTTGCTCGCCGCGGGCACGACGGCGTTGGCCTACGAAACCGTGCAGCTCGCGAACCACGCGCTGCCGTTGCTGGCCCCGATGAGCGAGGTCGCGGGGCGCATGGCGACCCAGGTCGGCGCTCACTTCCTCGAACGTGCCCACGGGGGCCGAGGAGTGCTGCTCGGCGGTGCACCGGGTGTGCGCCCGGCGCGCGTCGTAGTGCTCGGCGCGGGCAACGTCGGCTGGAACGCGGCGTGGATCGCGCAGGGAATGGAGGCCGAGGTGATCCTCCTCGACAAGGACCTCGACAGATTGCGCTGGGTCGACCAGATCCACCGTGGCCGCATCATGACGTTGGCCTCCAATCGCGCCGCCGTCGAGCGCGCCGTCGCCGAGGCCGACCTGGTCATTGGCGCCGTGCTGGTCGCGGGTGGTCGCGCTCCGCAAGTGGTGACCGAGCCGATGGTGCGAGCGATGAAAAAAGGCGCAGTGATCGTCGACGTAGCCGTCGACCAAGGCGGTTGTATCGCTACCACCCACGAGACCACCCACGACGACCCCGTGTACGAAGTCGACGGCGTCGTTCACTATGCGGTTGGCAACATGCCCGGCGCGGTTCCGCACACCTCCACGTACGCGCTCACGAATGCGACCTTGCCCTACGTGGTGTCGGTGGCCACCGATGGTGTGAAGGGCGCGCTCGGTGCGCACCCGGAATTGGTGTCGGGGCTTACGACAGCAGCGGGCTCGGTCACCCAGCCGGCGGTGGCCGAGGCGTTGGGGCGTGTCGCAGTGGCGCCGCTCGACGCCGTTGGCTGACGACGCCGACGCGTTCGCCGAGTGGCTCACGTCGCAGGGCCGCGCCGCGAATACGGTCGCCTCGTACAGACGCGACGTTGCCGCGTACTTGCGCTGGGCCCGCGCCGCGTCGGGAAATCGTGACCTCGCGACCTACGTAGAACAACTGCGCTCAGACAAACGGCCAAGCTCGGCCGAGCGCGCAGTGGTCGCACTGCGGATCTTCCACCGCTGGCGTGACGGCGCGACGGATCCCGCCACACGTCCCGAACTCGCCGGCTTGCCGCTCGTGGCCTCCGATCACGACCGTGACCTCGACGAGCCCACGGTTTACCGGCTCCTGTCGGCGTGCGCGGGTGACAGCATCGAACGACGTCGCGACGCCGCGTCGATCGCGCTGCTGTATTTCGCGGGACTGAAAGCGAGCGAGGCGATCTCTCTCGATGTCTCCGACTTGGCCTTCGGGTCGACCGTTGCCACTGTCGACCGCGAGGGGCTCCATGAGCGCGTCCTTCCTGTGGTGCCTGCGCTGCACAACGCATTGACCCGCTGGATCGACCCTGCGGGGCGGGCGCGGCTGCGCCCTGTCACCGACAGCGTGCTGGTGAACCGCCGAGGCAAGCGACTCACCCGCCAAGGGTTGTGGCTCGTCACCGGTGCCGTGGCCGAACGGGCAGGGATCGGAAAGGCGTTGTCGCCGAATGCGCTCCGGCGGGCCTGCGCCGCGCATCTCGCTGCGCGCGGTTTGCCGGCGTCGGCGGTTGCGGCGTTCCTGGGCCACACCCAGCGCCAGGCCCCCGGCGCCGGCATCCTGAACGAGGTGGGATGGGGGAGTTGTAACGTGCAGCCATGAGTGAGGTCACCGCTGTTGCTGCGCGAGCGCTGCTCGAGGCTGAGCGCACTGCGCTGCAGACCGAACTGGCCGAATTGAACGGCCTCGATTACGACGCCAACTTCGCCGACTCGAGCCAGGTAACCGCCGAACGCGGTGAAACGGAAACTTTGGCGAACTCGCTGCGGGAGTCTCTCGACGAGGTCGAAGCCGCGCTGGCGAAGGTCGACGACGGCACCTACGGACTGTGCGAAGTCTGTAACGAGCCGATCGCAGCCGCGCGCCTCGAAGCCATGCCCGCGGCTCGGCATTGCATCGCGCACGCGTCGCCCCGCCGGTAAATGCCTGACGCTGCGGACCAGCAGCAACCGCTCACGGCCCCGGTCGACCCCCGGCGCCGCGAACAGCGGACGGTGGTCGCGGTGCTGGTCGTCCTCGTGGGCGTCGCGGTTGCCAGAGGTGCGCTCGATTCGGATCAGTTGTACTTCTTCGGCGCGGCTGTGCCTTCGATCATCCTCCACGAGGTTTCCCACGGCGCCGTCGCGTTCGTTTTCGGCGACGACACGGCGAAACGCGCCGGCCGTCTCACACTGAACCCGATTGCACACATCGACCTGTTCGGCACGCTGCTGATGCCGGCGATGCTCGTGTTCGCCGGCGTGCGCCCCATCGGCTTCGCCAAGCCGGTGCCGGTCAACGTCAGTCGCCTGCGTCACCCGCGCAACCACAGCTTGCTGGTCGGACTCGCCGGCCCCACCACCAACTATCTGATCGCGGGTATCGCCGCGGTACTCGTGCACTCGGTGCACCACAACGGTTGGTGGCTGCAGACGCTTATCTCGGTCGGCACCGTCAACGTGTTGCTGGGCACGTTCAACCTGTTGCCGATACCGCCGCTCGACGGATCGTCGGTGCTCGAGCGGCTCCTGCCTCAGTCGCTGTGGCCGCAATATCTGAAGTTCCGTCGCTACTCGATGCCGCTGCTGCTCGGCGTGGTGTTCCTCGTCCCCGGCGCGTTCCAGCGCATCTACGAGCCGGTGCTGCGCGTGTGGGCGAGCATCGCCGGGCTGCACTTCTCGTAGTGGCGCCACTCGCGCACCTCGCGAGCCGATTCGTCGGTTCGTTATGGCCGGGCGGACCACCCGCGGCCGACGACGCATGGGCCGTCCATCACTTGCGCGACGGCGAGATCGCGCTGTGGCGGCGGATGAAGGGCTTCGACCGCCGCCACGCGATCGGCGTGGCGCGACGGGTGAGCGCGGCCCTCGGCCCCGAGGCCACCGAGGCCGTGATGGCTGCGGCGTTGCTGCACGACGTCGGCAAAGTCGACAGCGGCCTCGGCGTGTTCGGCCGCGTGGCCGCCACCGTGAGAGCGGCTCTTTTGGGTGCCGAGCGCGCCGCGGCGGGGGGTGGACGCTTCGCCCGTTATACGAACCACCCCGTCATCGGCGCCGACGTTTTGCGCGCGGCCGGGGCCGACCCGTTGACCGTTGCGTGGGCGGCCGAGCACCACCTGGCTTCGTCCCGATGGACGGTGCCCACCGAGATCGCGACCGTCCTCAAGGCGGCCGACGACGACTGACGGGCCGAGTTAGGTGAGGAGGCCGACGGCTGCGGCGGCCTCCGCATAGGTGACGGCGGCGACTTCGTGGGCCTTGGCCGAACCGGCGGCCAGTACCGACTGCACGTAACCCGGGTCGCTCATGAGTTCGTCGAAACGCTCACGCACCGGCCGGATGAACTCAACCAGCGCTGCCGCGGTGTCGTTCTTCAACGCGCCGTAGCTGTCGTACTTCGCCGCCAGGTCAGTGGGCGACGTGTTCGTGGCGACCGAGAGCAGTTCGAGCAGGTTGGATACCCCCGGCTTCGCCTTCGGGTCGTAACGCACCTCGGTTTCGGTGTCGGTGACGGCGCGACGAATTTTCTTGGTTATCGACTCCGGCGCCTCGAACAACAACACCTTGCCCTGCGGCGAACTGCGGGACTTGCTCATCTTGATCGTGGGGTTTTGAAGGTCCATGACGCGCGCGCCGACGCGGGCGATCGCGGCGTCGGGCACCACGAACGTGTCGCCGAAACGGGTGTTGAACCGGTTCGCGAGTTCGCGCGTGAGTTCGAGGTGCTGGCGTTGATCGTCGCCGATCGGTACCCGGTCGGCCTGGTACAACAGGATGTCGGCGGCCATCAGCACGGGATACGTGAAAAGCCCGAGGCGTGCCGCGCCCTCGTCGCCGCCCGCGGTTTTGTCCTTGAACTGCGTCATCCGGCGCAGCTCGCCCATGCTCGCGATGCACTCGAGTAGCCACGACAGACGGGGATGCTCGGGCACCTGTGACTGAGCGAAGATCGTGGCGACGTCGGGGTCAAGACCAGCGGCGAGCAGCATTGCGCCCACGGCGATCGTGCTCTGGCGCAACTCGACGGGATCGTGGTCGCCGCCCGTCAATCCGTGCAGGTCGACCACGCAGTAAAAACTCTCGTGATCGTGCTGGTCGGTCACCCAGTGACGCACTGCACCGACGTAGTTGCCGATATGGGTTTCTCCGGTGGGCTGAATGCCCGACAAGACCCGCGTCATCCCAGGAATCTACGGGACGACATCGTGGGAACCGCGATCTCGCCCCATCAACGGATTCGTGTTGAAGCACCGGTAATCTCGACCGGTGCCTTACGACGTCGTCACGCCCGTCTTCAGCGGGCCGTTCGACCTCCTGTTGCATCTGATCACGAAGGACGAAGTGGAGCTGTGGGAAGTGCAGCTCTCAGACATCGTCGACGCGTTCGTAGCCGAGATCGAGAACATGCAGGCCGTCGACCTCGACGTCGCCACCGACTTTCTGTTGACCGCTGCGGGGCTCATCGAACTGAAGACCCGCCGGCTGCTGCCCGGGCGGGCCGACTTGGATCTCGACGAAGAGCTGGCGCTGTGGGAAGAACGCGACCTACTCATCGCCCGTCTGCTCGAGTGCAAGACGTTCAAGGACGCGGCCCACGCCCTGGAAAAACTGGGCGATCGCGCCGGCCTGGCGCTGCCGCGCACCTCTGGCATCGAAGAGGCCTTCCTCGGTATCGCGCCCGACCTGCTCGCCGGCGTCACCGCCGACCAGCTCGCCGCCGCGTTCGGGCGGGCGGCCGCGCCGAAGCCGGTGCCGACCGTCGACCTGGAACACGTCGCACCTATCCGCCTCAGCGTGGCCGAGGCCGTGGCCAACCTCGTTACGAAACTGCCGCAGCGCGGCCCGACCACGTTTCGTCGGCTCGCGGGTGAAGCGGCCGACCGCCTCGAAGTGATCGTGACGTTCCTTGCCCTGCTCGAGTTGTACAAGCAAGGCCTGATCGATCTCGGCCAAGAAGAACGCTTCTCGACGCTGAGCGTCGTTTGGATTGGCGGCGACGACTCCGATGCGATCGCCGACTTGCTCGTGGAGGACTACCAGGGATGACCGGATCAACCGAGAGCCGCCGCGCCTTCGAGGCGCTG
>JBEEFT010000028.1:0-10704 GCA_041166225.1 Actinomycetota bacterium
GGATGTTGTTGTCGAACGCGCCGGCGAGGCTGAAGACGATGATCGACGCCGCAGCCTGACCGAACACGACGGACACGAGGTTGAAGGCACCGAAGCCGGCGCCGCGCAGGTGGGCGGGCACGGCATCTGAAAGCCCGGCTCGCAGTGACGGTACGGCCATCACCGTGATGAAGAAACCGACGAGCTCGAGGAGGAACACGAGGCCGAGCGCGAGGTGGGGAAGCCACGACAACACGAACAGCGAGTTGCCCGCGAGCAGGCAGTAGGCCGGGATCGCCATACGGGCACCCTTGATGCGCGTCGCGTAGCGGTCGGCGAGGCGGCCGCCGAGCAGGACGCCCGGGATACCGCCGAGGATTACAAGCAACCCCACGAGCGCGGTGCCCTTCGCCGCGGTTTGGTGGAGCTGTTCCTCGTAGAACTTGGGCAGGCCGGCCGCGATCGCGGTGACGGTGAACAGCAGGGTCGACACGCCGACCAACGCGAACTTCATCGTGGTGATCGACCAGATCGTGCGCAGGTCGGCCTTCAGCCCGTCGATCATGTCGGTGAAGAAACGACGGAACCCGTGCTCGAACATCGGGGGGTGCTCGACGTCGGCCTCAGCGGTGACCCCGACGTGCGCCATGTCGGCTGCGCCGCGCGCAGGCTCGCGTAGGCGGTAAGCGCCGATTGCGATCAGCATTCCGGGCAGGCTCACGATCGGGAACGCGGCGCGCCAGCCCCACCGCGACGCGATGGCGCCACCCAGTCCGACACCCAACCCGATGCCGACGAACAGCAGTGACTGCTGGATCGAGAACGCAAGCCCGCGTTCTTCGGCCGGGTAGTAATCGGCGAGCAGGCTGGCGCAGCACGGCTCGGTGATTGCCTGGCCGAAACCGAGGGCGCCGCGCACGGCAACGAGCGACGCGTAGTTCGGCATCACCGCAGTAGCAGCGGAAAGGCCTGACCACGCCACGATCGTGTGACCAACGGTGCGGTTGCGCCGGAAACGGTCGGCGAGATATCCGGCGGGCACGCTGATGAGGCCGTTCACGAGAATGAACGCGGACAGCAAGAGGCCGATCTGGAAGTCCGACAGATGCAGATCTTTTTGCAGGTCGGTCTGCACGCCGCGCAACAGGTTCTGATCGACCTGGTCGATCATGATCACCAGCCCCAGCAGCCACATCGGCCAACGGGATACGCGCGGCGTTGCAGTCGTAGTCACGCGCATGTTGTAGCTGTTAAGACTCGCGCCCGCATGTCTCGTCTCATCGCAACCGTCGTCGTGCTCGTTGTTGCGGGCGTGATCGCGCTTGTACTGCGTCGCCGTCAGCCGGCCGCGCCGACCCAGCCGCGTCGTTGGCCGGTGCCGGTCCAGGTCGACCGCAACGACTTCACCCGTCCCGACGCGCCGTGGCTCGTCGCGGTGTTTTCGTCGTCGACGTGCGACAGCTGCGCCAGCGTTCTCGCGAAGGCCCGGGTCGTGGAGGCGCCCGACGTGGCGTTCGAAGAGATCTCATACCAGCGCGACAAGGCGCGGCACGAGCGCTACAGCGTGGAGGCAGTACCGATGGTGTTGGTTGCCGACGGCGACGGCGTAGTGGCCAAGTCGTTCGTCGGCGAGGTGACCGCTATCGACCTGTGGGGCGCGATCGCGACGGCGCGGGACCCTTCTTCTGCGCCCCAAGACCCTTCCGGGCACGACCATTAACCCCGAGCGCGCCGCCGCTCTTCGAGCCGTTGCCGTTGACCACGACGCCGTCGGCTGACTTCACGGGCGAGCCGTACGCGGTATCGACGAGACGCTTCACTTCGGCGCCATCGATCGTCTCGTGTTCGAGCAGCGCCGCGGCCACCGCGTCGAGTCCGGTGCGGTGACGGCTCAGGTAGTCGGTGGCCCGTTCTTCTTGCACTCGCAAGATCGATTCGACCTCTTCGTCGATCACGCGGCTCGTTTCGTCTGAGTAATCGCGACCGCTTTGCATGATGTCTTCACCGAGAAACACCATGCCCTGCGCGCCCCACGCCATCGGGCCGACGCGGTCGCTCATGCCCCACTCGCGCACCATCTTGCGGGCCAACTCGGTATTGCCGACGAGGTCGTTGCTCGCGCCGGTGGACAGGTCGCCGAAGATGACCTGCTCGGCCACCCGTCCGCCCATGCGGACACACAAGGAGTCAGCGATGTAGTCGATGCCGTAGATGTGCTTTTCCTCGAGCGGTAGTTGCTGGGTGACGCCGAGCGCCATCCCGCTTGGGATGATCGTGACTTTGTGCAGCGGATCCGCGTTGGGCAGGACGTAGGCGAGCACGGCGTGGCCGCCCTCGTGGTACGCAACGCGTTCCTTCTCGTCGTCGCTGAGCGCCAGCGACTCACGGCGCTGGCCCATCAGCACGCGGTCACGCGCGTTTTCGAAGTCGTCCATGCCGATCTCTTTGGCGCCGCGGCGCACTGCGTGCAGCGCGGCCTCGTTCACGAGGTTGGCCAAATCGGCGCCGCTCATGCCGGGCGTGCCGCGGGCGATGACGTTGATGTCGACGTCTTTGCCGATGCGCTTGTCTTTCATGTGGACGGTGAGGATCGGAAGACGCTCTTCGAGGTCGGGGAGCGGCACGATGATCTGGCGGTCGAAACGACCGGGGCGCAGCAACGCAGGATCGAGCACGTCGGGCCGGTTCGTGGCCGCCATCATCACGATGCCCTCGGTGGTTTCGAAACCGTCCATCTCCGACAGCATTTGGTTCAGCGTCTGCTCGCGCTCGTCGTGACCGCCGCCCAAACCGGCGCCGCGTTTACGGCCGATCGAGTCGATCTCGTCGACGAAGATGATCGCCGGCGCCTGCTTGCGGGCGGTCTGGAATAGGTCGCGTACGCGGCTGGCGCCGACGCCCACGAACATCTCCATGAAGTCTGAGCCCGTCACCGACATGAACGGCACCCCGGCCTCACCCGCAACGGCGCGGGCGAGCAGCGTCTTGCCGGTTCCGGGCGGGCCGACGAGCAGCACGCCCTTGGGAATGCGCGCGCCGATGTCCTTGAAGCGGCCCGGGTTCTTCAGGAAGTCGACCACTTCGCGGATTTCCTGCTTCACGCCTTCGTAACCGGCGACGTCGTCGAACGTGGTCTTGGGGCGCTCGGTTGTGTACACCTTGGCCTTGCTGCGCCCCACGTTCATGATGCCGCTCATCTGGCCCTGGGCCCGGCGCTGCATCCAGATGAAGAAGCCGATGATGAAGGCGAAGAACAACAGCGTCGGCAGGAACGACACCAGCAGGCTGGTGCTCTGGTTCTCGAAGGCCAGTTGCTTCACGTTCTTGCGCAGCGTGGCCTCGACCTCGTCGGGGACGGGCCGGGGGCCGGACACGGAAAACTTTTGTGGCTTGCCGTCGACGGTGACGACGCCGCTTATCTTGCCGGTGTCGTTGTTGATCTTGGCTTGGGAGACCTGGCCCGCCTCGGCGTCGGCGATCACCTGGTTGTAGGTGAGCTCGCTCTTGGAGCTGCCGCTGTCGCGCCAGCTCGGAATCAGGATCGCCAGAATGACCAGGCCCACCAACACGATCGCCGCAATACGAGCGTTGGGCTGCGGACGGCCGGGCGTGCCCGGCTTCGGGGTCCGCGGCGGGGGCGGCTGCATACTCACCCCCTCATCGTAGAGGGGCAACGCCCCCAGACTTTCCGCGGGCGTTCTCGCGAATACCATCCGCGTAATTCACGGCTGGGCTTCCTACGCTTTTCCCATGTCGCGTACTCCCCGTTGCGCCCGGCCCGGTTGCGGTGCCGCCGCAGACGCCACGCTTTCCTATGACTACGCCAGCCGCACCGTTTGGCTCGATCCGTCGGACCGCGGTGTCGAGGGTGGGTGGTTTCTGTGTCCGACGCATGCGGCGAACGTGCGGGCGCCGGTGGGTTGGGCGGTCGACGACCGCCGGGCCAGCAACATCCGCCGCCTCGCTGTCTAACTGAACTCGTCGGTACGCTGGCTCGCGCCGGCGTATGACGTTTCCGAACCCCACCACCGAGATCGTTGCGGCTGACGAGCCGCGCTCGGAGATCCGCCTGTTCGACGTAATCGCCGTGTTCTTCGTGAGCATGGTCACGGCGTCGATTGGCTACGCGGTGGGCGGCAGCATCGGCGGCGCTGGCTCTTATGCCGAAACATGCGCCGGGCTCATCGGCCTTTGGGCCGGGCTGATTCCGGGCACGGTGGTCATCTGCCGGATCCGAGGTACCGGCAACCTCATCACCGACCTCGGGTTGCGTTTCAAGTTCCCGTCCGACCTGATCGGCGTCGCCGTAGGTATTGCGTGCCAGTTCGTGATGCTGCCGCTGATCTATGTCGTCGTGCAGCTATTCGTGAGCCGCGACCTCACCAAAGATCTCGAAGCGCCGGCCAAAGACCTCACGAACAACGCGCACGGCGCTGGCTTCTATTTCCTCGCCGTACTGCTGGTGATCGGCGCGCCGGTGGTCGAGGAGATCTACTACCGAGGCATGCTGCTGCGATCGCTGAAGCGGCACATGCCTGCGTGGCCCGCGATCGTCGTGACCGGTCTGGTTTTCGGCGCCGCGCACTTCGACCTTGTGACCCTGCCCGGCCTGGCCGCGTTCGGAATGGTGCTGGCGTACCTTTCGCACCGCTCGGGACGACTCGGGCCGAACATCCTCGCTCATGCCGCGTTCAACCTGGTCACCGTGATCGCGCTGTGGCACGGCTGACCCCGCTGCGGGCGTTGCACAGGTCAAACTAACGACGATGTTCACCGTCCATCGCGCCCGCACGCAGCGAATCATCACTGCTGTCGTACTCGTCGCGGCCGCGCTGTTCATCTTCAAAGAGCTTCACCCGGGTCTGCTGTTCGCCAACACCACGCCTGCGGGCGGCGATATGGGCGCGCACGTGTGGACCCCGGCGTACCTACGCGACCACCTTCTGCCCCACGGCCGGATTACGGGCTGGGCGCCCGACTGGTACGGCGGCTTCCCGGCCCTCACCTTCTACTTCCCGTTGCCGAGCCTCATGGTCGTGCTTGCCGACTTGGTGATGCCTTACAACGTCGCGTTCAAGCTCGTGTCGGTTTCGGGGCTCGTCACGCTGCCCTTCGCCACGTGGTTCTTCGCCCGCAGCATGAAGCTGCGCTGGCCCGGTCCTGCGCTCGTTGCGCTGGCCACGGTTCCCTTCGTGTTCGACCGGACCTTCACGATCTACGGCGGCAACATCGCGTCGACGCTCGCGGGTGAGTTCGCGAACTCGATCAGCCTCTCGTTCTGCCTTGTGTTCCTCGGTTTGTTCGCACGCGTGCTCGACACCGGCAAGTACAAGGCGCTCACGGCGTTCGTGCTGGCGTGCACGTTCCTGTCTCACATCGTGCCGTCGATCATCGCGATCTTCGGGGCGCTCGTACTGATCGCGATGAAAGCCGACCGCAAGTCGCTCAAGCGGGCGCTCCCGGTGTTCATCGTGGGCGGTCTGCTCACCGCGATATGGGTCGTGCCGTTCATCATGCGCTTGCCGTACACGAACGACATGGGCTGGGAGAAGCTCACCGATTACCGGCACCAACTGTTCCCGACCGCGTCGCGCGCGCTGTTCGTGTGGGCCGCGCTGGGTGTCGTGCTCACCGTCGGGCGCCGAAGCCGCGTCGGGATCTTCGCCACGGCGATGGCGGCGTTGTCGCTCGTCGGATTCATCTACGCGCCCCAGAGCCGCTTGTGGAACGCGCGGCTGTTGCCGTCGTGGTTCTTCTTCCTCTACATCCTCGCCGGTGTCGCGATCGCGGAGCTTGCGCTCGGGGCATCGTGGATTCTCGGTGCGATCCGCAAGTCCATCGCGGGCCATCGCAACGACGACGACACGCTCGACTCGATCGAGTTCCTGCCTCGAGCTCTGACGCCGTTGCTCGCTGCTGCGTACGTGTTCGTGGTCGTCGGGCTGCCCTTGCAGCTCATGCCCTCGTGGAGCCCGATAAAAACCGCCGACCGCAGCTTCGTGTTGGACTGGGCGAGCTGGAACTACTCGGGCTACGAGCGCAAAGCGAGCTACCCCGAATACAAAGACACGATTAACACCATGACGGCGGTCGGCAAGAAGTACGGCTGCGGCCGGGCGATGTGGGAGTACGAGCCCGAGCTCGACCGGCTCGGTACGCCAATGGCGCTGATGCTGCTGCCGTACTGGACCAAGGGTTGCATCGACTCGATGGAAGGGTTGTTCTTCGAGTCCGCTGCGAGCACGCCGTACCACTTCTTGAATCAGTCAGAACTTTCGGCGCGACCGTCGCGTCCTCAGCGCGACCTGCCGTACTCCGAACTGAACGTGGCCGAAGGCGTCCGGCACCTCCAGGAGATCGGCGTCCGCTACTACATGGCGGTCAGCACGAAGGCCGTGGAGCAGGCCGACAAGGTGCCCGACCTGCAGCTCATCTCCGAGACCAAGCCGTGGTCGGCAACGCTCACCGACGCCGGAACCTCGGCGGTCCAGACGCGTCCTTGGAAGATCTACTTGGTCAAGCACTCGGCGATGGTCGAGCCGCTGACGAATTTGCCCGCGGTCATGACCAACGTGCCGAAAGGCGGTCGCAAGTGGCAGGACGCGGCGGTCCAGGCGTACACGGATCCGGGCCCCCACGACGTGTTGTACGCGGCTTCGGGGCCGAAGAGCTGGCCTCGCGTCGCCCGCCCGACCAGCAGCGCACCCACGCGCAAGGTGAAGGGCACCACGAAGGTGTCGCACCTACGGACGAAGGACGATCGCATCAGCTTCGACGTCACGCGCGTCGGTGTCCCCGTCGTCGTGAAGGCGTCGTACTTCCCGAACTGGCAGGCGCAGGGCGCGACCGGCCCGTTCCGCGTCACACCGAACGAAATGGTCGTGATCCCGACGTCGAAGCACGTCACGATTCACTACGGCAACACGCCGGTCGACACCGTGGCCAATGTCGGTTCGCTGTTGGGCGTGCTCGGCCTCGGTCTGTTGTGGTGGTTCGGGCGCAGACCCGCACCCGACGAAGACACCTCGGGTGACGCGGCGCCGCCGCCTCCCGCCGCAGTGCGCAAAGACGAAGAGCCCGACAACGAAGCGGACTGGTTGAAAGAACTTGCCGGCGCCGGCATGTAACTCGGTGCGCACCCTCCGCACCTAGCTTCTACTCGTGCGCTCGCAGCTACGACGGTTCGCCGCCGTTGGTGTACTCGTCACCGCGGTCGACGTTGCCGCACTTCTGATGCTGCGGCTCGGGCTCGGGCTTCCGGTGCTGCTCGCCGACGCGATCTCCATCAGTGCCGGCGCCGTGGTGTCGTTCTTCGCGAACCGCGCCCTCACGTTCACGCGCGATCCTCACCTGCGCTGGGTCGACGAGCCGTTCGCGTACGCGATGGTCACGTTTGCTGCGGGTCTTGTCGACGTGGCGGTGGTGCGCGCCGGCTTGTTGTTCGACCCGAACTCGGCGCGGGTGCTGCTCGCGTCGAAGGGCGCCGCGCTCGGAGTCGCGGGCGTGGTGCGCCTCGTCGGGTACCGCGCCGTGTTGTTCGGACAGGTCCGGGCTACACAGATCACGCCCCCCGCGAATCGAGCGAGCGCGCCGGGCTCCTACCGCCTCAGCGTCGTGGTGCCGGCGTACAAAGCGGCACCGTTCATCGCAGACACGGTCGCTCGTTTACGCGCCGAGTTGGAGCCCGCAGTCGGGGCCGGCTCGCTTGAGATAGTGATTGTCGACGACGGGTCGCCCGACGACACGTTTGCCGTCGCGCAGAACACCGACGCGAACGTCGTGCTGCGCCTTCCCGAGAACAAGGGCAAGGGTGCTGCGGTGCGGCGGGGGATGCTGAGCGCGCGCGGCCGCACGATTGCCTTCACCGACGCCGACCTCGCCTACGAGCCCGCGCTGTTGTTCAAACTGCTGGTCGAAACCGAGAAGGGCTGGGACGTGGTCGTCGGCAGCCGCGGTCACGTCGAAACCGTCACGCTCGTGCGCACGGGTCGGCTGCGCGCGCTGGGCAGCCGCGTGATCAACATGGTTTCGTTCGCGGTTTTGCTCGGCGCGTACCGCGACACGCAGTGCGGGCTTAAGGCGTTCCGGTCCGACGCTGCGGTCGCGATCTTTTCCGTCGCGCGCATCGATCGGTTCGCGTTCGATATAGAGGTTTTCCACTTGGCTGAACGGCTGCGCCTTTCGCTCGAAGAAGTGCCGGTGACGCTCACGAACTCGGCCGGCTCGACCGTGCGGGTCGGCCTCGACTCGTTTCGCTTGCTCGTGGACATGCTGCGGATTCGTCGCCTCGCCGGTCAGGGCGCCTACGACAACACGAACTAACGCCCTTCGGGCGTTCGCCTTCGGCGCAACATGTGCTGCATTCTTGCGACGCTGTAGCGTCGCAGCCGCAATGACCGCTCTCGACACCGTCTTCAAGGCTTACGACATTCGGGGCCTCGTTCCCGATGAGCTGAACGCCGATCTCGCTCGTCAAGTCGGCGCTGCTTTCGCCCGCTTCGCCGGCGCGCCGTCGATCGTCGTAGGGCGAGACATGCGGCCGTCCGGCCTCGAGCTGAGCGGCGCTTTTATCGACGGCGTTCTCGACCAGGGTGTCGACGTAATCGACCTTGGGCTCATCCCTACCGACCTGTTGTATTTCGCAGCGGGCAAGCTCGACATGCCGGGGGCGACGTTCACGGGGTCGCACAACCCCGCGGCGTACAACGGCATCAAGTTGTGCCTCGCCGGTGCCAAACCGGTCGGCGAAGACACCGGGCTCGACGTCATCAAAGCCGACATCGAATCTGGTGCCGAGTATCCCAAGCCGGCGCGCCGAGGCGAGGCCCATTCGCTCGACTTGTTGCCCGACTACGCGGCGCACTGTCATTCCTTCATCGACATCGATCGGATTCTGCCGTTGAAAGTGGTGGCGGATACGGCGAACGGCATGGGCGGCCTCGCCCTGCCTCAGGTGTTCGCGGCGCTGCCGTGCCAACTCGAAATCATGTACGCCGAGTTGGACGGCACGTTTCCGAACCACCCTGCCGACCCGATCAACCCCGCCAACCAAGTTGATCTCGTAGCGCGCGTGCGTGAGACCGGCGCCGACGTCGGCCTCGCGTTCGACGGCGACGCCGACCGCGTGTTCCTCGTCGACGAAAAAGGCGTCGGACTATCCGGGTCCACCACCACCGCGATGCTCGCGGCCACGATGCTCGACCGGAACCCGGGCTCCACGGTGATCTACAACCTGATCTGCAGCCGGTCGGTGCCCGAGGTGATCCGCGAGCACGGCGGCACGCCGATCATCAGCCGCGTCGGGCACAGCTTTGTCAAAGCGCTCATGGCCGAGCACAACGCGATCGTCGGCGGCGAACACTCTGCGCACTACTACTTCCGCGACAACTACCGGGCCGATTCGGGGCTGATTGCTGCGCTGGTGTTGCTCGAGATCATCAGCCGGTCCGGACAACCGCTGTCGGAGCTGCGCAAACCGTTCGAGCGCTACGCGCCGTCAGGCGAAATCAACACGCGTGTCACCGATACACGCGCGTCGATCGAGAAGGTCGCGAACGCGTTCAGTCATATGAGCCAGTCCCGGCTTGACGGCCTCACGTGCGAGGCCGACTCGTGGTGGTTCAACGTGCGCCCGTCGAACACCGAACCGCTGTTGCGCCTCAACCTCGAGGCGAGCACTCCCGAAGAATGCGAGGCCCGTACGAACGAGGTCGTCGCGATACTGAAAGAAGGCTGACGTGGCTCTCGCCCCGGCACTGTTGAACGTACTGGCTTGTCCGCAGGACAAGGGTCCGCTGCTGTACTTCGCGGACGAGCAATTCCTCTACAACCCGCGCCTCAAGCGCAAGTACCCGATCACGAACGACATCCCGAACTTCCTCGACGACGCGATGGTCATCGCCGACGACGCCGAAGCGAAACGGCTCGACGAAAAGGCGAAGGCCGAGAACATCGAGCCGGGCTGGAACGCCGAGTCGTAATGCCCCTCGACCTCGACAGCCAGGGCATGTGGGAGGTCGCCGCAGGCTTGCCGGAACAGGTTGCCGAGGCGGCCGCGTCGTACGAGATTCACAACGCGGGAAGCCTGCCGCCCCACGACGAAATCGAAAACGTCGTGATCCTCGGAATGGGCGGCAGCGGGATCGCGGGCGACATTCTGCTGGCCAGCGCCGCGCCGTTCATGGCTGTGCCCGCGGTGGTGGTGAAGAGCTACACGCTGCCCGCGTTCGTCACGGAGAACTCGCTGGTGATCGCAGTGTCGTATTCCGGCGACACCGAGGAGACGGTCGAGGCTGCGTCGGAGGCGCTCGTCGCGGGCGCCCACGTGTGCGTCGTTTCCGGCCCGGGGCAATTGCGTTCGATCGCAGAAACCGCGCACGCGCCCCACGTCGAAGTGATCCAGTGCTCGCCGCAGCCCCGCGGCGGCATCGGCGCGGTATCGATCCCGCCGCTGCTCATCCTCGAGGGGCTCGGCTTGTTCCCCGGCGCGCGAGGTTGGATCGACATGGCCGTCGCCCAGCTGCGCCGGCGCCGCGACCGCCTCGTCGCCGACAACAGCCCGGCCGAACAGTTGGCCCGTCGGATCGGTGGCACCTTCCCGCTCGTGCATTCGTCGGCCTCGCTCGGCGCCGCCGCTGTGACGCGGTGGAAGGGCCAGATCAACGAGAACGCCAAAGCGCCCGCCCTAGGTGCGGTGAACCCTGAGCTGTGCCACAACGAGATCGT
>JBEEFT010000029.1:0-22739 GCA_041166225.1 Actinomycetota bacterium
AGAGCTCCACAGATTCCGGCAAGCACGATCGAGGCAAACGCCACGGCCCGTGCCCGAGTGGAGGGAAGTGCAGATGGCCGTCGAGGCGCAGCAGTCACCCGCCGATCGTAACGTCGCGGGCCCGCGCATCTTGGTGGTGCTTCCGACTTATAACGAAGCCGACAACATCGTGAGTATCCTCGATCGCATCCGGGTGAGCGTCCCTGGCGCGGACATGCTCGTAGTCGACGACGCCAGCCCCGACGGCACCGCCGATCGCGTCCGCTGGGTTGCGCAGCGCTTGCCGGGTGTGTTTTTGCTCGAGCGCGCGGCGAAGGACGGTTTGGGAGCGGCATACCGCGCCGGATTCGGGTGGGGTATCGACCACCACTACGACGTACTGATTCAGATGGACGCCGACGGCAGCCACCGCCCTGACGACGTCCCCCAGCTCATCGCAGCGGTGGCGGCGGGCGCCGAGCTCGCGATTGGCTCGCGTTACGTCGCCGGCGGAGAAATCCCGAACTGGAAGTTGTCGCGCCGGATGCTGAGCCGCGGCGGCAACCAGTACGCGTCGATGATGCTGGGCATGGGCATCAACGACGCAACGTCGGGCTTCCGCGCCTACCGCACCGGGTTGCTGCAGCGAATGGACTTCGCCCACCTCGGCGCGAGCGGCTACGGCTTCCAGATCGAAGGCGCGTGGAAGGCGGTGCGCACCGGCGCTCGCGTCGTCGAGGTGCCGATTCGGTTCGAAGACCGCGAGAACGGCGAGTCGAAAATGTCGAAGGCGATCGTCGTCGAGGCGCTACGGCTCGTCACCAAGTGGGGCGTGTCCCAGCGCGCGGCGCGGGCGCGTGCGCGCCTGAGCCATCCGCTCCACGGGTCAAACTGGGCCCATGCGGGCCTGGCGGGTAGCAAGCGCACTTATTGAGAACGACGGGCAGATCCTGCTCGTCGAGAACACCCGCGCCGACGGACGGGTCGAATGGTCTCTACCGGGCGGCGTCATCGAGCCCGGCGAAGACCCGATCCGGGGTTTGCAGCGCGAGGTGCTCGAAGAAACCGGGCTCGTCGTCGAAACCTGGGGACCGCTCGTGTGGACCACGCTGGCCACGAGTCAGTCGATGGGATTCAACCTCGTCGCCGAGAGTTATCTCGCACACGCCGTGGGCGGCGAGATCGCGATCGACGACCCCGACGGCATTGTCACAGCCTGTCGGTACGTTTCCCTAGATGAAGCAATCACAGTGCTCGAGGCGTCGTGGGTCCCCACCCGTGAACCGTTGTTGGGTTGGCTCGGCGAACGCTGGGTTGAGCCGCGAACATTCGACTATTCGGTCGAGGGCAACCGGGGTGATGGGTTGATCGTGGAGCTGCGTTCGACGCTATGACCCCGTGGCCGCGGGTGGTGATGCATCTCGACATGGACTGTTTCTACGCAGCCGTCGAAATGCTCGACGACCCGTCACTGGTCGGCAAGCCCGTGGTCGTGGGCGGCACCGGCGGCCGCGGTGTCGTGGCCGCCGCCAACTACGAAGCGCGTGTGTACGGCGTACGGTCCGCCACGCCGATGGCGCGGGCGCGGCGTCTGTGCCCTCAGGCGGTCGTGTTGCCAGGTCGGTTTGATCGTTACGAAGAGATAAGCCGGCAACTGCGCGAGTTGATGCGCGACGTCACGCCGCTCGTCGAGCCGGTGTCGCTCGACGAGGCGTTCCTCGACGTCACCGGTGCGACCCGTCGCGTCGACGACCCGTCACCGGTCGCGCACGCGCTGCGCCAACGGGTGCGCGACGAGATCAGCCTGAATTGCTGCATCGGCGTGGCGACGTCGAAGCTGATCGCGAAGCTCGGTTCAGTAGCGGCCAAGCCCAAAGCGCTGCCGTCGGGTGTGATTCAGCCCGGCGCCGGGGTTACGACGGTCCCGCCCGGCGGCGAGTTGGCGTTCCTGCACCCGTTGCCGATCCGCGCGCTATGGGGCGTCGGCGCCAAGACGGCTGAACGTCTGGCGAGCCTCGGTGTGAAGACGGTCGGCGATCTCGCCGCATTGCCCGTCACCGCTCTTGAGCAGACGTTCGGGCCGCGCATGGGCGTGCAGTTGCACGAGTTGGCCACCGCTATGGACGACCGGCCCGTGGTAGCCGAGGCACCGGCGAAGTCGATCAGTCACGAGGAGACCTACGCGCGCGACATCAGCGACCGCGGCCACCTGCACCGGGAAGTCGTGCGGCAGGCCGACGCCGTGGCGGCGCGCATGGTGCACGCCAACGCCGCGGCCCGCACGGTGGTTCTGAAGGTCCGCTATGGCGACTTCACTTCGATAACGCGGTCCAAGACCCCCGGCGGCCCGATTGAAGACGGTGTTGTGCTGGCCCGGGTTGCCAACGAGTTGCTCGATGCCGTCGACCTGCGCGACGGCGTGCGGCTGCTCGGCGTCGGTGTCAGCAACCTGACAGACCCGCCGCCCCGGCAGCTCGACCTGTTGGCCGCCGCGGGCGACGACGAGCCGCCGGCGCCCGAGGCCGTTCCGAAGCGACCGTCGACGGGCGATGCCGTCGCCGCGATCCGCCAGAAGTTCGGAGACAACGCCGTCGCACCGGCGACGCTGGCCGGACGCGACGGTATACGGAGACGGCGCTTCGGCCAACAACAGTGGGGACCGGACGCACCCGCCGACTAGACGCGTTGTAAGGATGTACGGAAAGTGCGAAACTGACGCCAGTGCCTCTAAGCGAAGAAGAGCAGCGGATCCTCCACGAGATCGAGCGCAGCTTTTACGCGGGTAATCAAGCCCCCGGAAGCTCGACGGACTCTCACGCCCAGCTCGTGCGTCGGATCCGACTAGCCGCCGCTGGCTTCGTCGGCTCGCTCGTGCTGTTGCTCGTCGGTTTCGCGGCCAGCTTCGCGATCGGTGCGGTCGCGTTCCTGGCGATGGTTGCCACCGGCGCAATCCTGGTCGACGGTGTTCGCCGCGTCAGCGGCGACCGGCTCCGCTCGTCTGCGGGCCGTATCGGTTCGATGGTCTCGGATCCCGGGCGCCGCATGCGTCCGCGTCGTTTCCGTCAAACCGAAGACGACGAGTAGCCCGACAACCTTCAGCGCCGCAGCCGCTTCGGGTGCACGGCGAACACGAACCGCTCCCAACGTGGTCGCATTGCGAACGCGGCCCGCCTGACCTCGTCGGAGTCTTGCCGCGCGAGTTCGCCGGCGCCCGCCGTGAGCAGCGGGGGCGCGTACGCGGCCACGTCGACGGTGTCGGCGAGCCGCTCGAGGGTCGCGACGCCGCCCTCGCCCAGCACCGCACTTGCCGTGCTCACTCGCTCACTCGGGGTATCCGCGGCGCGCACGCGCGCACCGGCGAACCGCAGTGCTTCGTTGGTTTGGTTCCACGCCACGAGCACCTGCTCCGCTTCGTTCGCAGCGCTGCTCCAAGCCTGGCGCCGGCGGCGCTGCATCGTGAGCGGAACCACCGACAGCAACGCGCCCGCTGCGAGGACCAGCAGCGCCAACGTGACCAGGGCGCGCACCGGCAGGTGGCGATGGTGCTTCGTGGGGGGAACGGCTCGGGCTTGGGTTGTTGTTGTCGTGCCGCCCGTGCTGCCGGCGTTGTCGGACTGCTCGGCCACGGTCGTGGGCACCAGCGTGCTCGACGCACTCGGCCGTGCGGTGTCCGCCTGCGATTCGACCACACCGGTATAGGCCTCGCCGCCCGGAATACCCCGACCGGGCGTGGGCTCGAAGGCCACCCATCCCGCCGAGCCGAGGAACACTTCGGGCCAGGCGTGCGCGTGGAGTTCGCGCACCGTGTAGGTGCCGGGACCGGTCTCGTCACCGGGCGTGAAACCCACCGCTACCCGCGTCGGGAGACCCGCGGCGCGAGCAAGCACCGCGTACGTGCCGGCGAATTGTTCGCAGTAGCCACGCTTGGTGACGAACAAGAAGCGGACCACGTCGTCGTTGCTGTGGCCTGAGGGCACTGCGAGGTCGTACTTGAATGCGCCCGAACGGAAGTACTGCTCGATCGCGAGCGCTTTGTCGTACGCAGTGGGTTTGCCCGCGGTGAGTTGCCGCGCGAGCGAGGTCACGCGTCCGTCGACCGCGGGCAACGCGACCTGCGAGGCATCGATCTTCGACGGCGTTGCCGCGCGCAACTGCTCTGGCGTGAGCGTCGGAATTGCCGACGTCACGCGATAGTCGAGTGTGTCGCTGGTTTTTTGCGCGGTGATGAACGCGTCGGCCTTGTCGTCGTAACTGATGCCGTCGATCGACGGCGTCGACGCCGGGCGATACGCGGCGGGCAGCCAGATCGAATTGAGCTCCTCGATCGTGAAGTGCTGAATCGAGCGGGTGCCCGTGCGATCCTTCAACGGCTTGGCGTCGCCGACGTCTTTGTAGTTTCCGTGCGACGACCAGATCCGCCCGTCGAAGAAGTCGAGCGATGTGAGGCGCCAATACGACCGCGCCGACGCCTCGACGTTGAAGGCGATCACGTTGTCACGCGTGACTAACCGGGTACGGATGTCGACCAGCGGGCTCACCGTCGTGCGGGCCTGTGAGCGGCCGTGGTTGCGCCACGCCACGGCCGGTGGTTTTTGCGTGAACGGCACCGCCAGACCGATCGCCGCGCCCACGAGCGCAATCGTGCTGACACCGACACCGGCGCGTGACAGCGCGCGGCGGCCACGATCAGCCGTGCCGTTGAACCACGGTCGTGTCCGCGCGATCAGCGTGGCGTTGGCCACGACGAACCAAACGAGCAGCGCCGCACCGAACGCCATCGTGGAGACGGCGCGGTTGGTGGTGGTGCCCAAGACGGCGGCAAACACGAACACGGTGAACGCGGGAACGGTGGCCTCGATCGTGGCCCGGATGCGGAACGCGCCCCAATCGGCCAAGGCGGCCAACACGACCACGGCGCCGACGCAGGCCATCGTGAACCCGTCGGCGGGCCGGGTAGGCGCGATCGCAATGCCGAACTGGCGCCGGGCGTCGCTCAAGCCGCGCGTGATTGCGTGCAGCGTGCGGGCGGTGGGCAGGCCCAGCAACGTCGCGCCGGGTACCACCAGCCACGCCATCAACAACACAGCACTCAGCCCGACGATCGCAGCGGTGACGCCACCCGACAGCGCACGGCGCCGACACTCGAACGCGACGCCGTGCGCGGCGACAACGGCGGCCAAGATCGGCAGCAGCGGTGAAGGCGTGGTGAACAGACGGCTCAGGCACGCGGCGGCGACCAGGTCGAGCAGCACAAGCGCGCCGAACGCGGGCAGTTGGGCGCGAAGGTCGTCGCTCATATCACTTTGACGGGCTTGGCTCGCCGCGTCGGCCGGCGAGACGTCCACGCCGCGGCAAAGCCGCGCGAGCCCACGGGCACGTGAAGGATCTGGGCGCGCCGGCTCGGTCGTGCCGTGCGCTCATTGGCGAATGTGAACACGACGCCCACGGCGTGGGGGTCACCCGTAATGAACGGGCCCATCTCACGGGCGCCCCGTGAAGTTGTGATCACGCACGGACCCTCGCGGGCGGCCAACGCCGCCGACGTACGGCGCCCGGACCGGCCTAGCGCGGCCAGCCCCCCTTTCATGCCGTCGTTCTGTGGTCGCGCGAGTGCCAGCACCTCGAGCAGATGGTCGAGGAACACGCGGCCCGCCCCGAAACCCGAATCGAAGGGCCCCGTGGTGACGAGGCGTACCAAGCCGCTGCGGCCGCCGCCGGCGAGCAGCAACGAGGCGGCCGCGGAGAGCACGTCTTCGAATGAGTCGGGGTCATGCACGTCGGCGCGCAAATCGACGACGACGGTGGTGCGGCCGCGCCACGGCGTCTCTTCTTGGCGGATCATCAAGCGACCGGTGCGGGCGACGGACGGCCAGTGCACGCGGCGGAGGTCGTCGCCCTCTTGGTAGTCGGTCAGCGCGAAGAAGTCGCCGCCCGACGCGCCGACGCGACGCGGCCCGGTTGCTTCCGCGATCGGGTCGGCAATGCCGACGCCCTCGAGCGACGCCACGTCGTCGACGCGCGGAAATACCGTGAGCTTGGTTGCGGGCGCGGCCTCTTTGCGGCGCGAGAACAGGCCGAAAATGTCAGCGCGCTCTACGACGAGCGGGCCCAGGGTGAACACGCCGCGTTGATCTGTAGGCAATCGGAACGCGGCTTCGGCCTGTCCGCCTCGTTCGAGCGGAGCGAGCGAGAAACGCGCGTAACGCTGCGCGGACGAGAACGTCGTGCTTACGGCCAGCACCGGTGAACGTTTGCGGCCGCGGTTGGTGGCCACGATCGCCACGCGCCACGGGCTGCCGACGTGCACGCGGGTTGGGCTTATGTGGCGCGCGATGGTGACGTCGTCACCGCCTGCGCGCGTGGTGATGAACCCAGCAGCTACGAGCCCGAGTCCACCGGCGGCGAGACCGTAGAACTCGCCCAGACCGAGTGTGCGCCCGCCGATAGCGAGCGCGACGCTTGCGGCGAGAACCGCCAGCCCGCGGCGAGTGATCATCCGGTACTACGCCCGGGCGTTGCCCGACGACGGCACCGGCACGCGAGCGAGGAGGTCTTCCAGCACGGCGTACGCGTCGATCCCTTCGAACTCGGCTTCGGGCGTCGGAACCAGCCGGTGACCCAGAACAGGCAGTGCGACCGCCTTGACGTCGTCGGCTTTGGCGAAGTCGCGGCCCTGCGCCGCCGCCCAGGCCCGCGCCGTTTTCTGGAGCGCCAACGCGGCACGCGGCGACGCGCCAAGCGTGAGGCTCGGATGGCGCCGCGTCGCGTCCGCGATGTCGACGATGTAGGCCCGCAGTTGCGGCGCAACGTGCACGCCCTGTGCGCCCGCGACCATCGTGGCCACGTCGGCGACCGACGCAACCGGCCGCAACTTGGCTACGGGATTGGCGGCTGCGTGCTCGTCGAGCATCGCGACCTCGGCCCGCTTCGTCGGATACCCCATCGGGATCCGCATCAGGAAACGGTCGAGTTGGCTGTCGGGCAGGGGATAGGTGCCCTCGTGCTCGATGGGGTTCTGCGTCGCGATGACCATGAAGGGGTCGGGCAACGAGTAGGTGGTCGCGTCGACAGTGACCTGGCGTTCTTCCATCGATTCCAGCAGCGCAGCCTGCGTTTTCGGCGACGCTCGGTTGATCTCGTCGGCCAACACGATGTTCGCGAACACCCCACCAGGCCGGAACTCGAAACGGTTGCCGGTGCGCGAGAACACCGTGACGCCAGTGACGTCGGAGGGCAGCAGGTCAGGCGTGAACTGAATGCGGTTCCAGTCGCACGCGAACGACGCGGCGAGCGCCTTGGCCAGCGTCGTCTTGCCGACGCCGGGCACGTCCTCGATCAGCAAGTGGCCCTCGGCGGCGAGGCACACAAGCGACAGCTGGATCGCATCGGCCTTGCCTACGAGAGCGTGGCCGATGTTGGCGGCCACGGTTTCGAAGACGGCTTGAAATGCATCAGGACTCGCGGCGCGACGACGTACTGCCATGGCCCGTCACGTTAGGGGAGACGGCGCCCTAGTTTTTCTGCATGGCCGCTGTGATCGCGATCGACATCGGCGGCACCAAGATTGAAGTGGGCATCGTCGACGAGACCGGTGCCATCGCGTGCCGGGAGCGAGCGGCCACAGCCGTCGACGATCCGTGGTCGACGCTCGCCGGTTTGCTCGAGCGGATGGGCGCCAGCGGGTTCGCGCCGATGGCGGTCGGCGTCGGCTGTGGGGGACCAATGGCGCCGCGAGGCGAGACGGTGTCGCCGCTGAACATTCCGGGCTGGCGTGAGTTCCCGTTGCGCGCGCGCCTGGCCGAGGCGACGGGCCTCGACGTGTTCGTCGACAACGACGCCAAGGCATTGGCGCTCGGCGAGGGCTGGCGGGGAGCGGCGCAGGGCGAGCGCAACTTCCTCGCGATGGTCGTGTCGACGGGGGTCGGAGCCGGCATCGTGCTTGACGGCCGGTTACTCGACGGCGAGACCGGCAACGCGGGCCATATCGGCCACGTGATCGTCGAGCCGAACGGCGCGCCCTGCGCGTGCGGCGCCTTTGGGTGCTTGGAGGCCGAAGCGTCGGGATTGCAGATCGAGCGGCGCACCGGGCGCCCGGCCGCTGTCGCCGATGCCACCACCGTCGCGCGCACCGGCATGCTCGTTGGCCGCGGCGTCGCGAGCGTCGTGAACCTGCTCGACCTCAAGCTCGCCTTGGTCGGTGGTTCGGTCGCACTCGGAATGGGCGCGCCGTTTTTCGCCGCCGCCCAACGCGAACTCGACTCGCGGTGCCGCATCGAGTTCGCGCGCGGCGCGCGTATCGCACCAGTCGGCCTCGGCGCCGACGGGCCGCTAATCGGCGCCGCCGCCGTCGCTTACCGCGCCATGGGCGTACGTTGAAGCGATGGATCTGACATGGCCGCCCGAGGCTGACGAGTACCGGGCCAAGGTCCGGGCATTCCTCGATGCGAACCTGCCGCGTGACTGGCAGGGCATTGGAGCGTTGTCACGCGAAGACGGCGAAGAGTTCGCCGCGACCTGGCGGGCCACGCTGGCCGCAAACAACCTGCTCGCGCTCTCATGGCCGACCGAATACGGGGGCGCGGGCCTGTCGCCGTTGGAACAGGTGGTGCTGGCCGAGGAGTTCGCGAAAGCGGGCGTGCCCACTGGTGCGCCGAACGACGTGTTCGGCATCCAGATGCTCGGCAACACGCTGCTGCAGTGGGGAACCGAAGAACAGAAGAACTATTTCCTGCCGCGCATCCTGTCGAAGCAAGACACGTGGTGCCAGGGGTACTCCGAGCCCAACGCCGGGTCGGACCTGGGCAACCTTGGCTGCAAGGCCGAAGCCGACGGTGAGGAGTGGGTGATCAACGGCCAAAAGATCTGGACGTCGGCCGGCCACCTGGCGGATTGGATCTTTGTGCTGGCCCGCACCGATCCCGACGCGCCCAAGCACAAAGGCATCACCTTCCTGTTGGTGCCAATGAAGCAGCCCGGCGTCGAGGTGCGCCCCATCAAGATGATGAGCGGCGAGAGCGAGTTCAACGAAGTCTTCTTCGACGACGCGCGGTGCCCGATCGGCAACGTCGTCGGCCAGGTCAACGGGGGCTGGGCGGTCGCCATGACGCTGCTTGGCCACGAGCGGGGCGCGTCCGCTGCGGTGTTGCCTCTGCAGTTCCAAACCGAGATCGACCGCCTACTCGCTCTGGCCAAAGACACCGGGCGGGCGTCGGACCCGTTGTTCCGTCAACGCCTCGCGTGGTGCTACTCGAAAGTGCAGATCATGCGGTACCTCGGTTTGCAGACGCTCACTGCGTGGCTCCACGGAACACAAACCGGCGCGGGCGCGTCGATCGCCAAGCTGTACTGGAGCGAGTACCACCGCGTCGCCACCGAAGTCGGCGTCGACCTCCTCGGCATGCAGGCGATGGCGCCGACGGGCCGCATGCCGAGTTCTGCGTTCAACCCCGACGAGAAGGGCGCGCCCAACAGTTCGATGTCGTGGGCGGCGACGTTCCTGCACGCCCGCGCCGGCACGATCTACGCCGGGACCAGTCAGATTCAGAAAAACATCGTCGGCGAGATGGTGCTCGGGCTCCCGAAGGAACCGAAGGCCGACGAAGGCTCGTGGGCGCAATCAAGCAAGCGGTAGCGGTTGCGGGTCGCCCGGACCTGTGGTGGACAGCGGCGCGCCAGGCCTACGTGTTGGTCCGACCAGGCCGACGAGCGCGAGGGTATCTTCACTTCCGTCTGGTGACGCAGTACGGCGGCGACGGGGGACCGGCGACAGGCGACGACCTCGTGCAGTACCTCGCGTGGTGCCGCGCCGAACGCCGGCGCCTGGGTCGCTAAGGCCGAGCCGGGCCCGGCGGGGCCGCCTCGAGGGCGGTGACGCGCTCACGTAAGTCCGACAGTTCCATCGCCATCGCGGCTACCTGGTCGAGGAGCGCCTCGGTTACCGCGTCGTGGTCGCCGCGGCGACTAAGCCCGCGTCGTCCGATGTTGGGCGAAGCCGCGGCGCGGGCGACGACCTCGTGGAGGTTGACGAGGCGCTGATCGCCATGGGTTCCCGGCGCAGTAATGGACTCGATGAGGCCCTCGCGGTACCAGCGCCGCAAGGCCGGTAGCGACGCCTGTGTGGCGTCGGCCGCCTCCCGCAACGTGACCCATTCCGGATCGTCGTGGTGGTTCGGGGTGTCGTCCTCTGATATCGTCACGCTTCTAAACTAATAACACTGTTTAAACACTGTCAAGGAGTTCGAATGTTCGAACGATTCACCGATAACGCCAAGCAAGTGTTGGTCACCGCAGGCGAATTCGCATCCGAAGAGCGCAGCCCCGCAATCCGGCGTCACCACATGCTGGTTGGCCTACTCGACGATGCTGCCGAGCGTCCCGATGGCCCGCCGGCGCAAGTTTTCGCCGCCGCAGCCGTCGATCCCTCGGCGCTGCGCTCCGAGTTGGTCACGTCGCTTCGCCAGAGCGAGACGCCGGTCGAAGGCGGCGCCGGCAAGCGGCCGTTCTCGTCGGGAGCGAAGAAGGCCCTGGAACTGGCGCTGCGCGAAGCGCTGTCGCTCGGTCACAACTACATCGGTTGCGAGCACTTGCTGCTCGCAATCCTGCGCTCCGCGGACGGGCCGCTCGAACGCACGCTTGCGACCACGGGCTTGCAATACGGCACCGCGCGCGAATTCGTGCGCACGTCGGGTCCGTACCGGGCGCGACGGGGCCGGGGTGGGCGCATCAAGAAGGGTCGGGGCACCGAGGGCTTCGAAGCGGTGATTCGCCGGGCGACGACGCGCGCGCTGAACGAACGCCCGGCCACGACGGGCGATCTTCTCGTCGCGCTCGCCGAGGTGCCCGGAACCCATTTCAAGTCGATTCTCGCCGACGTCGAGTTGCCTGATCCGACGGCGCTGGCCGCTGCGGCTGACGACAAGATCGCTTCGGGTAAGGACGACGGCCCCAGCAACGCGGTGCGCGTCGATCCCGACACCGGTGCCGTCACGGTGCACGACCCCGAACTGGCCACTGCGCTACGGGGAGCACTTGACCAAGGTGAGTCGCCCCGAGATGCGTTGCGTTCGCTGCTCGTGAAGCTCGGCTTGATCGACGAGGAGTAGTTGCCGCAAGGCGCGGGCGCGCGTCCGGTAAGTTTTCGGCCTAATGGATGCTGGGCCGACGAGCACCGGGCCGACCGGCCCAACACGACCGGGACGTCGTAGGTAACGACGATGTCCGGTGCCCTCGTGCTGAACGCAACGTTCGAGCCGCTGTGCATCGTCACTTCACGTCGGGCGCTGAACCTCGTGCTGGCAACCAAAGCCGAGATGATCTCCGCGTCTGAGCAGTGCTTTCGTTCAGCGACGGCGAGCTACGAAGCGCCGTCGGTCGTACGCCTGTTGTCGTTCGTGAAGGTGCCGTATACGACGCGCGTAGCGTTGAACCGCAGGGCCGTGTTCGCACGCGACAACTTCCGCTGCCAGTACTGCAACGCGACGGCCGAGAACATCGACCACGTGGTCCCGCGGTCGCGCGGCGGCACGCACACGTGGGACAACGTCGTCGCCGCCTGCAAGGCGTGCAATGCGCGCAAAGAAGACTGCATGCTCAGCGAGATCAACATGCGGTTGCGCCGCCAGCCCGTTACGCCGCACGCGCGGGCGTGGGTTCTGGCCGCTACCGGCGCCCGGCGCCCAGACTGGGAGCAGTGGCTCGGCTTGCCCACTCCTGCCGCCATCGCGTCGGCCTGACGCCGTGCGCATCACGCACTGGGCCGGCGCGGCCGCAGCGCTCCACGCGCGCCCGGTCACCGTGGCGAATCCGCTCAACGAGTTGCACGCGGCGCGCGCCGCGGTCGTGCTGGGCCGGGCGCAGAAGGTCGACGACGGTTTCGCCGACCGCGCCGCGGCGCACGGCCTGCACGTGGCGCGTCGCGTGTCCGGCGGCACCGCAGTGTTGGTCGGGCCGGGGGAGTGCGCGTGGATCGACGTCGTCGTGGGCCGGGACGCTCCGGGGTGGAACGACGACATCGGCAAGGCGGGGTGCTGGATGGGCGACCAGTGGGTCGCGGCGCTCGGCGAGGCCGGCGTGGGTGGCACTACCGTCCACCGCACCGCGATGCAAAAGCGGCCCGGGTCCGACGCCGTGTGCTTCGCCGGTGTCGGCCCGGGCGAGGTGCTCACCGCCGACGGCGCCAAGGTCGTCGGCATTAGTCAGCGCCGCACCCGCGCCTGGGCGCTGTTCCAGTGCGCGATCCCGCTTCGGTGGGATCCGGCACCGCTGATAGCGGCGCTCGGCCCGTCCGCCGAGCCCGCCACCGACGCCCACGTGGGCGTCGTCAGCGCCGACGTGGCCCGCGCCGCCGTCAGCGCGCTCGCCCGCATCCTCGGCTAGCCGCCTCCCACCCACACCCGAACTGGTCGCGGGAACTGGTCGTCCCGCGGCCGTATCGCGCGACCAGTTCGCCGATGGGGCACGCCACCTCACCCCGTTTCGGCCGACTATCGGCGATTTTGGGCCTCGGGTGGTTGCAAGTGGCGCGATTGACCTTTAGAGTGGCGCGTAGTGGTGAGCCGGAGAGGGCCGGGGCACCGTTTCGGAGCGACAGTGGCGGACTTTTTCAGCGGGCATAGCGAGCACACGCTCGACGCCAAGGGGCGGGTGATCGTGCCCGCCAAATATCGGTCCCGCTTTGCCGATGGCGCCCACCTCGCCAAGGGCAACAACCGCTCGCTGGCCCTCTGGACGCGCGAGAGCTACGAGCGCCAGGCCGCCGCGTGGCTCGACAAGCTCGAGTCGGGCGAGGACGGCGCCGAGGAAAAGGCGCTCTATTGGGCGGCGAACGTCGAAGAGGTCGCGGTCGATGCGTCGACCGGCCGCCTCCTGATCCCGCCCTACATGCGCGAGTACGCGCAACTCGAAGTCGGCCAACCCGTCCTCCTGAACGGTGCCCTCAACCACATCGACGTGTGGAACCCCACGCTGTTTGCCAACCGCGTGGAAGCCGCGGCCGAACCGGGCTTTACGAAGGATCACTCATGACGCGCCGCCCATCCGCAGTCTCCCGGCCGGTCCTGGCGGAGTATTCAACTCCGCCCACTCCGCCGGTGGTATCAGGGACACACAACCTTGAACCTTCCCCCCGGCCGGGGGGCTGCAGATGAGCGGCGCCTTCGAGCACGCGCCCGTGATGGTCGAAGAGGTCGTTGCGCTGTTCGCGCCTGTGCCCGCAGGCCGGGTGGTCGACGCGACGCTCGGCGGTGCCGGCCACGCCGCCGCGATCCTCGACGCCCATCCTTCGCTGTCGGTCATCGGCATCGATCGCGACCCCGACGCCATCGAAGCGGCGCGGGCGCGCCTCGCGCCCTACGGCGAGCGGGCCACCGTCCACCACGCCCGCTTCGATGCACTGACCGATGTCGTGTCGATCGACGGGCGCGGACCGGTCAGCGGCGTGTTGTTCGACCTCGGCGTCAGCTCCCCCCAACTCGACCGCGCCGACCGCGGCTTCGCGTTTCGTCACGACGGAGTCCTCGACATGCGCATGGACCCGACCACGGGCCGCAGCGCGGCCGACCTCGTCAACGAGGAGAGCGTCGAGTCGCTCGCACGCATCCTGCGTGAAGGCGGCGAGACGCGCTGGGCGACGCGTATCGCTCGCGCCATCGTGAACAGCCGACCGATCACCACCACCGGCGAGCTCGCCGACATCGTGCGCTCGGCAATCCCCGCTGCGGCCCGGCGCACCGGGGGACACCCCGCCACGCGCACGTTCCAGGCGTTGCGCATCGCTGTGAATGACGAACTCACGATCCTGCCCGGGGCGATCGACGACGCCATCGCAGCGCTTGCTCCGCGCGGGCGCTGTGTCGTGCTCGCGTACCACTCGGGGGAAGATCGCATCGTCAAGCAGCGGTTCAACGAAGCCGTAACGGGCGGGTGCACGTGCCCGCCGAACCTGCCCTGCGTGTGCGGCGCAGAGCCAAGAGTCAGCCTCGTGTTCCGCGGCGCGAAGAAGCCTTCGGCCGCCGAACTTGAGCGGAATCACCGGGCCGAAAGCGCGCGACTGCGCGCCTGTGAGGCGGTGGCGTAATGGCCACTCGCGCCCTCGATCTCGGGCGGCCTTCCCCCCGCCCGAACCTACGTGGGGGAGCGCCGGAGCGCTCCCCCCGTCCAACTGCAGCACCGCGGCCCGAACTGAAGGTCGTGGCCCGCCCCCGGGTGCGCTCGGCCCGGCAGCGTCGCCGCCTGCTGGTCACGATGTGCACCTTCATCAGCGTCGCACTTGCCTTCGGCGTGGCGGCCTCCCAGGTGTTCGTGGCGCAAAACCAGGCCCGCATCGACCACGCCAACGCCCAGCTGAAGACCGAACAGGCCCGCTACGACGATCTGCGGTTCCAGGTAGCGGAGCTGGAATCGCCCCAGCGGATCGTGGCTGAAGCCCACGACCGCCTTGGCATGATCGAACCGGCCCACGTCACTTATGTGGCGCCGGTGGCATCGAATGCGCCCGTCGCTGCGTCATCTGACGACGCGACTACGCCCACGTGGGCAATCGTCAAGTCTGAACTGGCCACTAAATGACGACCCTCGTCACGCCTCCCGACGCGCGCCGCGCCCGCGGATACGCGGCGGCTGCCCGTCCGTCACAGCCCAAACGCGCGCGGCGTCCCGTGGTCAGCGACCGCGCCATTCGCCAGTACCAACCGGTCGCAGTGATGCCTTCGGCGGCGCGCTTCGCCACCGTCGCCGCGGTGTTGTGCCTCGTGCTGGCAGTGGTCGTCGGCAAGCTCGTCTACGTGCAAGGCGTCCAGCACGACCGCTTCGAGGCGCTCTCGGTCGGCCAGACCCGACACACGTTCAAACTCGCCGCGACCCGGGGCAGCATTCTCGACCGCAACGGGCGCGACCTCGCACTGTCGATCAACAAGAAGACGATCTACGCCGATCCGACGATGGTTGAAGACCCCCTCGGCGCGGCGAGAGCGTTGGCGCCGATCCTCAACGTGGATGCGCGCGACCTGCAGACCAAGCTCACACAGTCCGGGCGCTTCGTGTACCTGGCGCGCAAGGTTGACGATGCGGTCGCCAAGCGAATCGCCGACCTGCACTTGGTTGGGATATCGACCACCACCGAAGCAGCGCGCATGCGCCCCGCTAACGATCTCGCGGCCAACCTCATCGGACAGGTCGGGCTCGACAACGAGGGCCTCGGCGGCCTCGAGCATCAGTACGAAGCCGAGCTCAAAGGCCAGCCCGGTTCGATCTCAGTGGACGCCGACCGCCACCTCAACCGCATTGCGACCGGCGAGACGAAGGTGCAACCCAGCGTCGCCGGCGACGACTTGATGCTCACAATCGACGGCGGCCTGCAGTACGAGGCCGAGCGGCTGCTCGGCGCGCAGATTACGGCGACGCATGCGAAGGGCGGCCTTGCCGTGGTCATGAACACTGCGACGGGTGACGTCCTGGCGATGGCCAACCTGTCGGCGACCAAGCCCGGTGGGCCGGTCGTGCAGTCGCCCCGCAACACCGCGGTCACCGACGTGTTCGAGCCGGGCTCGGTGAACAAGCTCATCACCATGGCCGGCGCCATCGAAGACGGTTCGGTGCACGTCGACGATCGCATGCTGGTGCCCGACCATCTCAAGGTCGGCAATCACGTCTTCACGGATCACGACCCGCATGCGCCGGTGACGTGGGGCCCCACCGACATCATGCGCGAGTCGTCGAATATCGGCACGATCATGATCGCCCAGAAGCTGGGTAAACAGCGCCTCGCGAACTATCTCCAGGACTTCGGTTTCGGCGTGAAAACCGGCATCGGCTTTCCCGGCGAGTCGGCGGGCCTGCTGCGTCCGGTCGACCGGTGGTACTCGACCGACATGGGTTCGATCCCGATCGGCCAGGGCGTGTCTGTGTCCGCGCTGCAAATGCTCGCTGCGTACAACGCCGTTGCCAATGGCGGCAAGTACGTCGCACCGCGTCTCGTCCGGGCCACGATCGACGGCAACGGCGCCGAGCATCCCGTCGCCGCCGCCCGCGGCCGCCAGGCGGTGTCGAGCGCTACCGCCACCGCGGTGACGGGCATGCTGGAAGAAGTGGTGAAGTCTGGCACCGGCACCTTGGCCCAGATCCCGGGCTATCGCGTGGCTGGAAAGACCGGTACCGCGCGCAAGCCCGCGCCGGGCGGCACCGGGTACATCGACGGCGCGTACGTGTCGAGCTTCGCCGGCTTCGCTCCCGCCGACCATCCCCAGATCACTGCAATCGTGATGCTCGACGAGCCCACGCCGATCTTCGGTGGTCTCGTCGCTGCGCCGGTGTTCTCCAACCTCGCGCGCGCCGCGCTGCGTGGTTTGCGCGTGCCGCCGTCGGTGAACGCCATGGCGGTGACACCACCGTCGGCATCAGTGACCCAGCAGGTCGTTCGGGGCGACGGCGACGCCCCCGCGGGAGCGTCCACCACGTCGAGTACCGCCGTGGCGCCGTGCTGCTCTCAGCATTAGCCGCGGCGCTTCCGGCCGCGGTCACCGCCACGGTCGACCCGGACGTGGATGTCATCGACGTCACGCACGATTCGCGACGGGTGCGACGCGGTTCGCTGTTTTGCTGCGTGCGCGGGGCGACCGTTGACGGCCACGATTTCGCCGCGGGTGCGCTAGAGGCCGGCGCAGCCGCGTTGTTGTGTGAGCGGCCCCTGCCCCTCGACGTCGCGCAACTCGTGGTCGAAGACGCACGCCGCGCCATGGCGCTCGCCGCGGCCGCGGTGCACGGGTATCCCGCCACTGCGCTGCGCATGATCGGTGTCACCGGCACGAACGGCAAGACCACGACCGTCGCGATGGTCCAAGCGATGCTCGAGGCGAACGCTCGGCGCACCGCGGTGATCGGAACGCTGTCGGCGCACATGCCCGGCGGACCCCCCAACACGCCGGAGTCGTCGGATTTGCAAGCGCTCCTCGCGATGCGACGGGACGAGGGTTACGACGCCGTGGCCATGGAGGTGTCATCGCAGGCGCTGGTGCAGGCTCGGGTCGACGCCATTACCTACGACGTCGCCGCGTTCACGAACCTCACCCAAGAT
Source organism: Actinomycetota bacterium (assembly GCA_041166225.1). Lineage (GTDB taxonomy): Bacteria > Actinomycetota > Acidimicrobiia > Acidimicrobiales > JACCXE01 > JACCXE01. Next base: position 17,048 of record JBEEFT010000029.1, read on the forward strand.
CATCTCGACTTGCACGGCACCATGGAGCGGTACTTCGCGGCCAAGGCGATGCTGTTCACGCCGGAGCGCGCCCGCCGCGCGGTTGTGTGCGTGGACGACGAGTGGGGCGCACGCCTGGCCGGGCTCGCCGAAGACGCAGGCGTCGCGGTGACGCGCTGCTCCGTGCGCGACCTCGTCGTCGACGAACTCGACGGGCCGCGCGCGTCGGTGCGCTGGCACGACGCCCGGGGCGTGGTGAATCTGGCCGGCGAGCACAACTGGGCGAACGCAGTGGTGGCGGCCAACATTGGCGAAGCGCTCGGGCTCAGTTCGCAACAGGCGCTCGACGGGCTGGCGACGTTGCGGGTTGTCCCCGGCCGTTTTGAGTTTGTCGACGCCGGTCAGCCCTTCAGCGTGGTCGTGGATTACGCGCACACGCCCGACGGAGTCGAGGTCGCATTGCGCGCCGCGCGTAACGCCGCGGGCGACGGCAAACAGGTCGTGATCGTGGTCGGCGCCGGCGGCGACCGTGATCGGGCGAAGCGTCCGCTGATGGCCGCGACGGCCGAGCGATTCGCTGATCGGGTCGTGCTGACGTCGGATAACCCAAGACATGAGGACCCACGTGCGATTCTTGAGGAGATGCGCACAGGGCTGCGTGACCCGTCGGCGGTCACATTCGAAGTAGATCGGGCCGCGGCTATCCGCGCCGCGCTTGCGTCTGCCTCGCCGGGCGACGTCGTGCTCATCGCGGGTAAAGGCCACGAGACCACGCAGACGATCGGTGACGAGGTCGTGCCCTTTGACGACCGCGTCGTAGCAAGGTCGGTGCTCGACGCAATGGGCTACAAGGCGAATCCGGCGTGATCGCGCTGCTCATTGCCGGAGCGGTGTCGCTCGCAGTGCCGTTGTTCGGCATGCCGTTGTTCATCCGCGCGCTGTCGGTGCGGGGCGTGGGCCAGCCAATCCAGAGCGACCTCGGCGAGACTCACCAAAAGAAGCAGGGCACCCCCACGATGGGCGGGGTGATGATCGTCCTCGGCGCGGCGCTGGGTTACGCGTTCGCGCACCTCCGAGCGGGAACGATCTTCACGTGGGGTGGTTTGCTCACCATCGGCGTTGTTATCGGCGCCGGGATCGTCGGGTTTCTGGACGACTTCATCAAGGTCCGCAGCCAACGCAACCTCGGGCTGCGGGCTCGCACCAAGATGATCGGTCTGCTCATCGTGGCGCTCGCGTTTGCGGTGCTGGCGATCCGTCTCGCCGACGTCCACACCACGCTGTCGTTCACCAGTTTCGACCGTCCCGGTATAGGCCTGGGTCGCGTCGGTTGGGTCGCACTCGCGGTACTGATGATCGCTGCGACCACGAACGGCGTGAACCTGTCCGACGGACTCGACGGCCTTGCAGCGGGTTCGGCCGCGCTGTGCTTCGCGGCGTTCGTGGTGATCGGGTTTTGGGAGTTCCGTCACGTCAGTTCGTACCAGGTACCCCAGGCCCTCGACCTCGCGCTGATCGCAGCCGCGATGATGGGCGCCTGTACCGGGTTCCTGTGGTGGAACGCGGCGCCCGCGAAAATCATCATGGGCGACGTCGGTTCGCTGGCGATCGGCGCGGGTCTCGCCGCGCTCGCCCTCGTCACCAGTACGCAGTTGCTGCTGCCGATCGCAGGCGGGCTGTATGTCATTGAAACGCTGTCGGTGATGTTACAAGTGTCGGTGTTCAAGCTGACCAAGCGGCGCATCTTCAAGATGTCGCCGATTCATCACCACTTTGAAATGATCGGGTGGGAAGAGACGAGCGTCACGATTCGGTTCTGGATCGGCGCGGCGATGTGCACGGCGCTCGCGCTCGGGATCTTCTACGCGACGTTCATCACCCACGGCGGTATCGACTAGTGAAGTACCTCGTCGCCGGGCTCGGGCGAACGGGCGCGTCCGTCGTGCGGATGGCGCGCAGCGACGGAGCCGATGTGTTTGGCTACGACGACAACGACGACGTTGCTCGCAGGGTCGGCGCTGAACTCGATGTCGACGCCGTCGGTTCGTCACCCCAGTTTGTCGAAACCGCGCTGGCTCAGGTCGACGAGGTCGTCGTGAGCCCGGGCTTTCCAATCGCGCACCCGGTACGCGTCGCGGCCGCGACGCGGGGCGTGCGTGTGATCGGTGACGTCGAACTCGCTTCGAGTCGCACGTCGACGCCGATCATCGCGGTGACGGGCACGAACGGGAAAAGCACGGTGACCCGACTCATCGCAGACATGCTGAACGCGGCGGACATGAAGGCCGTCGAAGCGGGCAACGTCGGCTACCCGATGCTCGACGCGATCAACGACCCCGCCGAGTTCTACGTGGTCGAGGTGTCGAGCTTCCAACTCGCCGACACCCATGATTTCCATCCGCTCGTCGCGGTGTGGACGAACCTGTCGCCGGATCATCTCGACTGGCACCCTGACCTCGCGCACTACGTCGCTTCGAAGGCGCGGATCTGGGCCAACCAAACCGAAGCCGACCTCGCGGTCGTGAACGCAGACGACGCGGTGGTGCTCGACGCGGCGAAAGGCGCGGCCGCGCGACGCGTCACCTTTGGCATCGACACGGGCGACGCGCACGTGCGCGACGGCTGCTTGGTGGGCCCCCAGGGCGACGATCTCGGCGCCGTCGCCGACATGAGTCGACCCTTCCCGCACGAATTGACGAACGGGCTAGCCGCCGCGTGCGCGGCGTTGGGCGTCGGTGCATCGCCCGAGGCGTGTCGCGACGCGCTGCGTGATTTTCGGGGGCTCCCTCACCGGATCCAGCTGGTGGGCCACATTGGTGGGGTGCCGTGCTTCGACGATTCCAAAGCCACTACTCCCGCGTCGGTGGTCACGGCCCTGCGCGGCTTTCCGTCGGCCGTGCTGATCGCAGGCGGCAAGAACAAGGGGCTGGACCTGTCCGTGTTAGCCGAGGCGATCGATCACGTTCGCGCCGTAGTGACTATCGGCACCGCCGCGCCCGAAGTAGCGGCCGTGTTCGAAGGACGCCGCCCCGTTACCCACGCAGCGTCGATGGACGCCGCGGTGGCGCAGGCCGCGAACGCCGCGCAAGATGGCGACGCAGTCTTGCTGTCGCCCGCGTGTACGTCCTGGGACGCGTATCGCAACTACGCCGAGCGGGGCGACGATTTCGCCCGCGCCGTCAACGAGCTTGCGGCGAGACGATGAAGACCGAACGCGACATCGTCGCTACCAAACCTCAGAGCGACCCCGGACGTCCGCTGCTGATCGTGGTCGCCGCGCTTTGCGTCGTAGGCCTCGTGATGGTGATGTCGGCGTCGTCGGTCGACGCGCTGCGCAACTACGGATCGTCGTGGTACTTCTTTGTCCGCCAAGCGGTGGCTGTGGTACTCGGTGGCGTTGCGCTCTGGGTGACGTCGCGCGTCGACTACCACGTGTGGCGCAAGTTTGCGGTGCCGGCCGTGCTCGGCGTGTGCTTCCTGTTGTTCCTGGTGCTCGTTCCCGGCGTGGGACAAACCGCGTACGGCGCGCGCCGATGGCTGGGGGCGGGTCCGCTGCAGTTTCAACCGTCGGAACTCGCGAAGCTTGCGTTGATCTTGTTCTCGGCCGACGTACTTGCCCGTCACCCACCGGCCACCGAAGGCGCAGCGCCGCTTTACGTAATCGGCGGCGCCACCGCCCTGGTGACGCTGTTCGTTATCGCCGAGCCCGACATGGGCACCACGCTGGTGATCGTCGGCAGCATTCTCGCGGTGCTCGTGCTCGGCGGCGCGCCGGCGCGGTTGTTGGCGGGCGGCCTCGCCGCCGTCGCTGGTCTGGGCGCGCTGGTGGCGTTGTTCGAGCCGTACCGCCGCGAACGCTTGTTGTCGTTCACCGACCCGTTCAAGTCGGCGTCGGGCAGCGGCTACCAAGTGGTGCAGTCACTCGTCGGCCTGGGTGCCGGTGGGATTCGCGGTGTCGGGCTCGGCGCCAGCAAGGCCAAGTGGGGTTTCCTTCCCAACGCGCACACCGACTTCATTTTCGCCATCATCGGTGAGGAGCTCGGGCTGTTCGGCGCCGTGGGTGTGGTCGGGCTGTTCGTCGCGCTAGCGGTCTACGGATTTCGCGCTGCGACCCGCGCGCCCGACGTGTACGGCGCGCTTGTAGCCGGCGGCATCACGGCGTGGCTGGTCGGCCAAGCCGCGCTGAACATGGCCACGGTCGTCGGCGCGTTGCCCGTCACCGGCGTGCCGCTGCCATTCGTGTCGCTCGGCGGCACGTCGACGATCTTCGGGATGGCCGCCGCGGGCATCGTCGTGAACATCGCCCGCCAGCGCACCGCGCCGTCGTCTCGGTGATCGACCTCGACAGCCCCCGGCGCATACACGTGGTCGGGGTCGGCGGCGCCGGCATGTCTGCAATCGCCGTCGTGCTGAAGGCGATGGGCCACACGGTCACCGGGTCCGACCAGCGCGACAGCACCGTGCTCGAGCGCATCGCCGCGGCGGGCGTTGTTACCAAGGTCGGCCACGACGCGCAGGAGGTCGAGGGAGTCGACGCAGTCGCGATATCGACCGCGATCCGCGACGACAATCCGGCGGTAGTGGCCGCCAACGCGCAGGGCATCCCGGTTTACCGGCGCGCCGAAGTGCTGGCCGGCATTTGCGCGCAGCGCGCGACGGTCGCCGTCGCCGGCACCCACGGCAAGACCACGACGTCTTCGATGCTGTCGCTGATGCTCGTAGAAGCGCAGTGGCATCCGTCGTTCATCATCGGCGGCGAGGTCAACGAGATCGGTGGTGGCGCCGCGTGGGGCGACGGTGAGTGGTTCGTGGTCGAGGCCGACGAGAGCGACGGCACCTTTCTGGAGTTGCCGCGCAAGGCCGCGATCATCACGAACGTCGCGCCCGACCACCTCGAGCACTACGGCGGTTACGACCAGTTGCGCGACGCGTTCGCGCGCTTTGCCCGCGAGACCGACGGACCCGTCGTCGTCGGCGACGCGCCAGATCTCGCCGAACTGACAGAAGGCGCGACCAATATCGTCACGGTTGGCACCGACGCCGCGTCGCGGTACGTGATCGATAACGTCGAGCGGCAACGTTCGAACGTGCGCTTCACGCTGCGCCGCGGCTCGCACTCTGCGCTTCCGTACTTCGTGCCGACCGCCGGGATGCACAACGCCCGCAACGCGGCAGTCGCCGCGGCGATGGCGCTGGAACTGGGGGTGCCCGCCGAGGCAACGCAGGCTGCGCTGGCACGCTTCGCCGGCGTCGCCCGGCGGTTCCAATTCCGCGGCGCCCAACGCGGCGTCGACTACGTCGAGGACTACGCCCACTTGCCCGACGAGGTCGAGGTCGCTATCGCAGCAGCGCGCGACGGAGGTTGGGACCGCGTCGTGGTGGTGTTCCAGCCGCATCGTTACTCGCGCACCCAGCAACTCGCCGCTGACTTCGCGACGTCCTTCGACGGCGCCGACCACGTGATCGTCACCGATATTTACGCCAGTGGCGAGGCGCCGCGTCCTGGCGTCACCGGTCGCCTCGTGGTCGACGCGGTGCGTGCAGCCCGCCCCGATCTGGGTGTGACTTGGCTGCCCGGTCGCAGCGACCTCGCGCCCCATCTCGCCGGCATCATGCGCCCGGGTGAACTGTGCCTGTTGCTGTCCGCAGGCGACCTGACCTCGGTGCCCGACGAGGTCGCCGCGATTCCATGACCGACGCCGCGATCGACGCC
>JBEEFT010000030.1:0-5415 GCA_041166225.1 Actinomycetota bacterium
AGCTGCTGTCCCGGGCCAACAGCGACATCTCGGTGATCCGGCGCTTCGTCGGCTTCGGCCTCGTGTTCCTCGTCGTGAACATCGCCACGTTCGTTTACGTCATCGGCCTGTTGTCGACGATGCACCTGGGTTTGGCGCTTCTGACCGCCGTCGGCTTCGTGCCCGTCGCGTTCGTGTCGCGCCGGTTCAATCGTTCGTACGGCGCGGTCACGCGCCAGGTGCAAGATCAGATCGGCGACCTCACCACGCAGATCGAAGAGGCGGCGCAGGGCGTGCGCGTGATCAAGGCGTACGGCCGGCGGGAAACGATGCTGGCCAAGTTCATGGCCGCGTCGAAGGAGATTCAGCACACGTCGATGGCCCAGACGGTCTTGCGGGCCCGCTTCTTCGGCATGCTCGGCTTCATCCCGAAAGCCGTGCAGGCCATGGTGCTGCTCGCCGGCGCGTACGCGGTCGCGCACGGTTCGTTGACGATCGGCGAACTCGTCGCGTTCTTCTCGCTCATGGTGATGCTCGTGTGGCCCGTCGAGTCGTTGGGCGAGATCCTGTCGATGGGTGAAGAGGCGGCCACCGCGGCCGAGCGCATCTACGAGGTGTTCGACACACCGCCGTTGATCAGCGACAAGCCCGACGCGGTCGACGCCCGTACCGACGGCCCGGCCCGCATCCGTTTCGACAACGTGGGCTTCACGTTCCCCGGGGCGGAGGCGCCGGTGCTCCGAGGCGTCAACCTCGAGGTCGAGGCGGGGGAGACGATCGCGCTCGTCGGTGCGACGGGTTCCGGCAAGACCACGCTGCTGGCGATGATCGGCCGGCTCATCGACCCCACCGAAGGCGCCGTGCTGCTCGACGACGTCGACGTGCGCGACCTCAGGCTGGCGTCGCTGCGTTCACGCGTGTCGGTCGCGTTCGACGACCCGACGCTGTTCTCCGCCTCGGTGCGCGAAAACGTGCTGCTCGGCGCCATCGACGCGGGCGACGAGGCGCTGCGCGCCGCGCTCGACGTCGCGTCGGCGACCTTCGTCGACGAGTTGCCCTGGGGCCTCGACACGCGCGTCGGCGAACAGGGCATCTCGCTCAGTGGCGGTCAGCGCCAGCGCCTTGCGCTGGCCCGCGCCGTGGTCGGTAGGCCTGCGGTGCTCGTGATGGACGACCCGCTGTCGGCGCTCGACGTGCGCACCGAGGAGACAGTGCACCAAGCCCTGCACGCCGCGCTGCACGACGTCACTGCGATCATCGCGGTGCACCGCCCGTCGACGGTTGCGCTCGCCGACCGCGTGGCGTTCCTGGCCGACGGTCACATCGCGGCGGTCGGCACCCACGCCGAATTGCTGCGCACCAACGCCGCGTACGCCGCGGTGATCGGCGACGAGCCCGCGGTCTTGCACCACGACAGCACGCAGGGGGTGGCGTCATGACCAAAGCAGACTGGCGCGGCGTTGCCGCCGAAGACATCGACGACGTCACCGCGTCGCTCGGGGCGTTCCTGCGCGGCCGCAGCAAGACGCTGCTCGTGTCGTTGCTCAAGCCGCATCTGCGACGGGTGTATCTGTCGATCGCGATCATCTCCGTCTACAACTTGTGCGCGCTCGCCGGGCCGTTTCTGGTGAAGATGGCGATCGACGACGGCATCCCGCGCATGCTCGACGGGCGCGGCTCCACGCGTTTGCTGATCATCGTGGCGGTCTTCGTAACGAGCGGCGCGCTGGCCGGCGCCGCCGACTACCAGTTCACCAAGATCACCGGTTCGATCGGCCAAAAGATCCTGCTCGAGTTGCGCAAGCGCCTCTTCGACCATTTCCAGCGGCTCAGCCTGAGTTTTCACGAGCGCTACACGTCAGGCCGCGTCATCAGCAGGCTCACGTCCGACGTCGACGCGCTGGCCGAACTCTTGACCTACGGGCTCACCACGCTGTCGTGGTCGGCGCTGTTCCTCGTCGGCATAACGGTGCTGATGTTCCTGCTCGACGTGAAGCTGGCACTGGTTGCGATGGTCTCGCTGCCCGTGATCATCGCGTTGACGGTGTGGTTCCGCGCTCGCTCGTCGCTGGCGTTCCGCGCCACCCGCGAAGGTGTGACGGGCGTGATCGTGCAGTTCGTCGAGACCGTCGGCGGGATGCGCGCCGTGGCCGCGTTCCGGCGCGAGCCGCGCAACGACGAAATCTTCGGCGACCTCGACGACAAGTACCGCAAGGCCAACGTGTGGTCGATGCGGCTCAACGCCGTCTACGGCCCCGGCACCCGGCTCATCGGCAATGGCGCTGCCGCCGGTATTTTGCTCGTCGGTTCGTACCGGGTGCTCGGCGGTGACATCACCGTCGGCGTACTCGCCGCGTTCCTGCTTTACATGAAGCAGTTCTTCGAACCGGTGCAGGAACTGAGCCAGTTTTATTCGGTGTTCCAGTCCGCCGCGGCGGCCCTCGAGAAACTCGCGGGCGTGCTCGAAGAACCACCGGCCGTCGTCGAGCCTGAGAACCCGGCTTCCGTGCGCCCCACGGGTCACGTCACCTTCGACGACGTCACCTTCGAGTACCGCGCCGGGCGCCCGGTGCTGCACGACGTCAACCTGGAGATCCCGGCCGGCTCGACCATCGCGCTCGTGGGCCGCACCGGCGCGGGCAAGTCGACCATCGCCCGGCTGCTGTCGCGGTTCTACGACCCCACTCGCGGCCGCGTGAGGCTCGACGGCGTCGACCTCCACTTGCTCAGCGACGACGACCTGCGCGCCAACGTGGTTGCCGTCACCCAAGAATCGTTCCTGTTCGACGGCACCGTCGCGTGGAACATCGGGCTCGGTCGTCCCGACGCGTCGCGTGCCGAGGTCGAGAACGCGGCCCGGGCGATCGGTGCTCACGAGTTCATCACCGCGCTGCCCGAGGGTTACGACACTGACGTTGCCAAACGCGGCGGTCGCCTGTCGTCGGGCCAGCGTCAGTTGGTGTCGTTCGCCCGCGCCTTCCTCGCCGACCCGCGAGTGCTGATCCTCGACGAGGCGACGTCGTCGCTCGATCTGCCGACAGAGCGCCTCGTGCAGAAAGCCTTGGCGACGCTCCTCGCTGACCGCACCGCGGTGATCATCGCCCACCGCCTGTCGACGGTCGAGATTGCCGACCGGGTGCTGGTGGTCGACGACGGGCGCATCGTCGCCGACGGCCCGCCCGGCGACGTGCTGCCGACCCTGCAGATCGCCTAAGCGATTATTTGCAGGTGATCCGGGTCGAATAGAAGGGCCGGGTACAGCTGACCGAGATCGAGGCCGTGGTCGACTTCACTCCGTCTTTCACGGTGACGGTCGCCGTCTTAGTGCCCGTCGACGTGTAGGTGATGGTGGCGGACTTCGTGGTGCTCGACGAAGTGGTCCACGTGTAGGTCAGCGGCAAGCCCTCGGGGTCGTGGGCGTTCACGGTGAACGTGCAGGTGGCCGACGTGGTGCTGCACGACTTGGTTTTGCTGTCGATCACCGGCGCCAGGTTGGACACGGGCGGCACAGTGGTGGTCGTCGTCGACGGTGGCTGGGTGGTCGTGGTGGTGCCGCCGGTAGAGCCAGCCGGCGCGAACGCCGCCGTGCCCTTGGGCGCGCCGAGACCGCTCGGGCCGTCGAAGCCAACCCCACCCGAGCACAGGTAGGCCGGTGAACAGCTCCCGTTGGTGCCCGACGTGACGTCGAAGAGCGCGGCCGGCGACGCGTACGGATACGACGACGGGTACGTGCTCGCAGCGGGAGTGCCGGCGACCGCGTAGATAGAGGCGACGATCGGCGCCGCGAGGCTGGTGCCGCCGAACACAAACCAGTTGGCGCCGTTGCTGCTGCCGTAGCTGTCGTAGATCGCGAGGCCCGTGTTCGGGTCGGCGACCGCCGAAACGTCGGCGACGGTGCGCCGAGCGCATCCGGTGTCTTTCTGCCACGACGGCTTGGTTTCGTAGCTGGAGCAACCGGATCCGGCGCCGCTCCACACGGTCTCCGTGGTGCGATTGCCAGCCGCGTCGAGCTTCAGATTGGTGCCACCGACGGAAGTGACGTACTGCGACGAGGTCGGGTACTCGACGCCGTAGCCGGCGTCGCCCGAGCTGACCGTAAAGGCCACGCCCGGCTTATTGAAGTGGCTGTCGTAGTTCTGTTCGCCGCTGAACTCAGGGGCGCCGTAGCTGTTCGACACATAGCTGGCGTGCGCCGCGGCGTAGTCGACCGCGGCCATGAGGTCGTTGAACGAGGCAGAGTTCCCCTCGACCAGAAGAATTTTGCAGTTTGGGCAGGTGGCCGAAACCGCATCAACGTCGAGCGTGATCTCTTGGCCCCAGCCGGAGTCTCCCGCCGGATACGCCGTGCCGCCGGTTTGGTTGACCTTCTTGAAGCAACCGTTGGCGGTCGTGCAAGCAGGAAGACCGAACTGGGCCCGGTAGACGCCCAAGTCGGCCTCGGCGTTGGGGTTGTCGTAGGCGTCGACGATGGCGACCGTTGGCGAGCCGCTCGCGGCGGGCACGCTGTAGGCCTGCTGGATGTCGACCGGGCGGTAGCCGTAGGTGTAGCTCGCGCTCGCGAGCGGAGTGACTCCGTCGTCGGCGGTCACCACGTGCGCCTGGCAGTCGGCCTTGTTATGGCTTTGGCCTGGGGCCTCACAAACGCGCTTCTCTTTGTGGGCGGGCAGCGCGTGGCGTTGCGCCTGCGGCGACGCGTTGTCGCTCGACGCGTAGCCAGCGGCCGCGGGGAGGATTAACAGGCCGGTCACGACGGAACCGACCACGAACTTCAGCTTCAAACTCTTCACAGTGCCCGCCTATCGGCCCTCTCCGGCCGAACTTGAATGGATTTACACGAGTGCGGTCAATTCGGCCGCGATGCTCGACAGCGCTACACCCCTGCGCGCTTGACGGATCATGTGCTGGTCGAGCCCATTCGTCAAGTAAACGAACGAAAGTCCGCTTTGCGGATCAGCCCACGCAATCTGTCCGCCAGCACCGTTGTGGCCGAATGTGCCCGGCGATTGCGTCTTGCCGAAGCCGCGCATCGACGCCAGTCCGTCGTCGCCCGCGATCACCAGGCCGGCCGAGCGGTTGGCCGGCGTGTTGAAGATGGGATCGCCGAAACGGTTGCGGACGTGGGTCTTCACGTCGTCGAGCCAGGCGTCGTCCCAGATCCCGCCCGCGTTGTGGAGCAGCGCTTGATAGAACGCGGCCAGCGTTGACGCGTTGGCGACGCCCCCACCGCCGGGCACGCCGAGCGCGCGTTGGGCGGGCTCGTTGAACGACAGCAGCGCCTCGGGCGTGACCTCGCCCACGGGGATCTCGCGAATGCCGATCACTGCTTCCAACTCGTCGGGCGTCATGGGGTCGCCCACGTTGCGTAACTCGGCGATGTTGTCCTGCTGCGCCGTCGACAGGCCCAGCACGCGGGGTAAGCCGAGCGGCTTCGTGACG
>JBEEFT010000031.1:0-3552 GCA_041166225.1 Actinomycetota bacterium
GTTCGAGTCCCAGCCCCGGAGCCAGTTTCACCGCCAACGGGGCGGTAGCTCAGTTGGTTAGAGCAGAGGACTCATAATCCTTGGGTCGCAGGTTCGAGCCCTGCCCGCCCCACTACCATGGGACTTCTCATGGGCTGGTGTCACGAGTTCGGACCGCAAATCGCAGACAAGTGTGACCACCCCATGGTCGCAGGCGGCGCGAGCTGCCAGTGCGAGATTTGCGGCACGGAGTGCACCGGTCGATTCGCCGGATGCGCGTCCGTGTGGGCGCGCGGTCCGCGGGCTGTCGCGGTCGACGCGCCCCGGTATGCGGGCACCCCCGCAACCGGTGCCGTGCTCGATCCGCCCAAGGCCAATGGCGATCGTTGGCGTCTGCCGCTTGAGCCACTGCCGCGCCAGTCTGCGCCGACACCGACACCGACACCGACGACGCCGGATGCAACGCCAGCTCCGGTTGCTGTGGAGCGCGCTGGCGTCGTAACCAACGGAAGCAGCGAGGCCTCGCATAATCCCGTCGATTACGAGGCGCCCGACGTCACCGCCCGTTTCGTCGTCGCGGAACTCGCCACGCTGAACGAGCGACTGGCTGTGCTCACCGACATGGCCACCGAAAAAGGCGACGCGACCCTCGAGAAGGTGCACAGCGAACTCCGGCGCATCACGTCATTGCGCGAAGTCGACCTCACCGAACAGGCGTCGGGGATTTTCGAAGCGGTTCAAGCGGGCACCGACGCACTCGACCAGTTCGCAACCGTCGTCAACAAGGTCACCACCGACCTGCGCGCCATTCTCAAGGAGGCGCTCGCGGCGATCGGTGGCACAGACGGCCTCGCGGCATGGGTGGCCCACAGCGCCGAGGAAGTCGCCGACGTTCGCCAGGAGATTCGCAACGCCTTCGCGCGCATCGAGCGAGACATGTCCGCCCTGCGCGATCAAACGCCGGTGAAGTCGCCGAATGTCACGTTGGGCGACGATCAATTGACCTTCATCGTCGAGGCGGTCACCGAGTCGGTTGTGAGCGCGCTCAACGCGCAGCAGCTGCGCAGCTCCGCCCGGCGTCGCTAGCGCTGACGCGGCGAGTTAGCCGTCGAGCCACACCGGCGCGTTGTCGAGCAGGTGATTGCTGACCGCGAGACATTTGTCGAGCACGCCGCACAGCAACTCTTCGCCCGCAAAGATTTTCGCCAGCGAGATGTGCTGCTTGGCGACCACCGTGAGGCGGCGCTCGGCGGCATCGGTCGCCGAGGGGATCGAATCGATCGCCGACACCTCCACGGGTAGTTCGATCCCACCGACACCGGCCAAGTCGATCGCGAGGCGTAGGAGGTCGGGGCCGTGCGGGAGGGGTGGCAGCGACCACGTGAAGGTCAGCGGGAAGAAGAACTCGTCGGGAGGCTGCGCTTCCTCGTCGTCGTCGAGCGCCATAACCGCGTCTTCGAAGGCGAGCATGACGCGAGGGTCGAGCTCGAGCGCCAAATGAAGATCGAGCGGACCACCGCAACCGGCTTCGGGGTGCAACTCGACTTCCCACGCTTGACGTAACGAGTACGTCTCGACGAAGTGCCGCTCGTCGTGCACGTGGAAACCGTGGTCGACCGCGTGGTCCTTCAACTCAGCCACGAAACCCGGAACATCGATAACTGCCACGGCGCGCATCGTACGCGGTCGCCGTGACAGATCGTCATAGCGTGAGCGCCGCATGAACGACGACGACCTCCTCACGCTGTTGCACCAAGCCGCCGACGCGGTCTACGCCGCGGTGGGTGACCTCGACGACTGGGGCCTCGCGAATACCCGACCCGGTCAGTACAAGTGCGACTTGGCCGCCGACGACGCGGTGCTGGGCGTGCTGGCGCCCGCGCCGGTCGGCATTCTCAGCGAGGAAAGCGGGCTGACGAACGCCGACCGCGACGTCGTGGTTGTCGTCGATCCGATCGACGGGTCGACGAACGCGGCGGCCGGTTTGCCGTGGTTCGCGACGTCGCTGTGCGCCGTCGACCGCGACGGTCCCCGCGCTGCGGTCGTCGTCAATCAAGCCGTGGGCACGCGTTTTGCCGCCGTTCGCGGCGCGGGAGCGACCATGGACGGCCGACCAATGAAACCGCCGACGAAAACGCTGTTGTCCGACGCATTCGTGGCGCTCTCGGGATTGCCGCCGCGTCACCTCGGGTGGCGCCAGTACCGCGCGCTCGGCGCGTCCGCGCTCGACATCTGTGCGGTCGCCGCCGGGACGCTTGACGCGTTCATCGACTGCACTGCTCGTCCCGCCCACGGACCGTGGGATTACTTGGGCGCGATGCTCGTGTGTCAGGAAGTCGGCGCGCCGGTGGTCGACCGTTACGGCGACGATCTTGTGGTGCTCGAACACGCCGCCCGGCGTACGCCGATCGCCGCCGCTACGTCGGAACTGCTCGAGCAATGCATAAAAAGTCTGAATAATTGATTGACGCGGCTGCGCAACCGTGGTTGAGTCGCAGGACCCCGCAGTTTGGGGTCCGCCGCGCTCGCCTAAACCCAACCATCACGAGGAAGTCCGCAATGTTGCTTACGACGCTCTGCGCTAACGCACCGGCCATTACCGCCGCTGCCTATGCGCGCCCGCGCGTCCAGGCACACGTGGTCTTCGCGTTTGCAATGCCGTCCACGGGAACGCTCGTTCACACGGGCAATTCCAAGGATGGTGCCGGCCTCAGAGGAGTCCGAAGTTCTGGGTAACCAACCCAAATCTTCGCAAGACCCTCAGAGGCCACCGGGAAATCCCGGTGGTCTCTTTGTTTTCCAGGAGCCTTTTTCACTCAGTAACGGGGGAGTACAACGATGTATGTAGAGACAACCGAAAACTGGATCACAAACGACAACCGTGAGACCGGCCTCGTGCCGTCTGTGGCCAAGTGCCAGGACGGTTCTGCGACGATGGTGGGACTGTTCTTTTCCGAGCAGCTCGACGACATCGCCCGGGCCAAGGCGATCTGCAACACCTGTCCGCTTCAGGAGGCGTGCCTCGACGGGGCACTCGCTCGCCGGGAGCCCTGGGGTGTGTGGGGCGGCCAGCTGTTCTTCAACGGCAAAGTCCTCGCCTTCAAACGGAAACGAGGTCGTCCTCGCAAGGACGAAGTGATCCCGATGACGGCCTGAGACGTGTTGCGGACCACCGCTGGCTCGCGACTAAGCGAAAGAAAAACGCTTTCGCTCAAACGCAGCCAGCCGTGGACCGCAACACGTGGTCACAACGGCTGAGCGAAAAAACCGCTTTCGCTCAGCCGGCTTTGCGGGCTCGCGCGTCGGCGAGGGCTTGTAGTTGTCGCAGATTGGAAGGGGTAGCGGGATGTCTGAGCTTCGTCATGGCCTTCGCCTCGATCTGGCGAATCCGTTCTCGGGTGACCTTGAACCGATCGCCGAGTTCTTCGAGCGTCTTGGGTTCGTCACCGTCAAGTCCGAAGCGCAACATCAAGACGTCGCGCTCGCGCGCGTGCAGCGTCGCCAACGCGATGTGAAGGTGCACTCGGTCGTCGTCGAGTTCCGTCTCGGCGAAGCCGCGCTCTGAATCCGGAT
>JBEEFT010000032.1:0-3400 GCA_041166225.1 Actinomycetota bacterium
CGCGGCGAAGTGACCGGCGGGTTGGTGTTGCTGCGCGACGTCACCGATATCCGCCGGCGTGATCGTCTTCTGCTGTCGAAAGACGCCACGATCCGAGAGGTTCACCACCGGGTGAAGAACAACCTGCAGACGATCTCGTCGTTGCTGCGGTTGCAGGCCCGACGCCTCTCGACCCAAGACGGCAAGGTCGCGTTGCGCGAAGCCGAACGCCGTATCCGGTCGATCGCGCGTGTGCACGAGGTGCTGTCGCGCGACCCCGGCGAACAGGTCGCGTTCGGCGAGATCGTCCGTGACCTCGTACGCATGGCCGAAGAGGCCGTGGTGGGCAATCGGAAGGTGGAGTTCCGCATCGTGGGTGACGCCGGCGAGCTGCACGCCGAAGTGGCCACCCCGCTGGCGGTCGTGATCAGCGAACTGCTGCAGAACGCGAGCGAGCACGGGTTCCCCGACGACGCCAGCGACGACCCCGGCCTGGTGCTCGTGAACATGACGAACAACGGAGTCGAGTTGCACGTCGAGGTGCGCGACAACGGCGTGGGGTTGCCCGAAGGGTTCTCGCTCGACAAGACCGACAGCCTCGGGGTGTCGATCGTTACCAATCTCGTCACGAGCCAACTGGGCGGCAGCATCGCGATGCACAGCGACGCCGGCACGGTGGTCGAGTTGCTCGTTCCCTTGACCCGCACGCGATGACGTTGGTGTTCGGCCATCGCGGCGCCTCGGCGGTGGAACGCGAGAACACGATCGCCGCGTTCGAAACCGCGGCGCGTCTGGGTGCCGACGGAGTCGAACTCGACGTGCGCCGCACGGCCGACAGCGCGATGGCCATCCACCACGACGCCACGCTGGCCGACGGGCGGGTCATCGTTGAGGTGCCGGCGCTTGCGTTGCCGTCCGACGTGCCGACGCTGCGCGACGCACTCGTCGCGTGCGCGCCGATGCACGTGAACATCGAGATAAAGAACGTGCCGATCGATCCCGACTACGACCCCACCGAGGCGCTGGCGGCCAACGTGGTCTCGCTCGTGCAGCAAATGGGCGTCGGTGCACGCGTAATCGTGTCGAGCTTCGGGTTGGCCGCCATCGACGCAGTGCGCGCGCTCGATCCGTCGATCGCGACCGGGTGGCTGACGCTGGCGAGTTACGACCAACTGCGCGCCCTCGACACCGTGGTCGAGCACGGGCACTCGGCGCTGCACCCGTTCTTCACCACGGTCACCTCCGAGTTGGTCACGGCGGCGCACGCCGCCGGTGTCGCCGTGAACACGTGGACCGTCGACGACGCGGACGAGATGCGACGCCTCGCGGCGTTGGGTGTCGACGCGCTAATTACGAACGACGTCGCGTTGGCCGTGGCCACGCTGCGCTAAGAGTGTGAACCAGCCTCGGGCTGGGGCACGATGAAGTCGATGCAGTTCGGTTCGTAACGCAACTCGAGACGGTCGACTTCGCCGATGTATTCACCGTCGAGTTGGTACGGGAACGGCCGGTGGCCGACGAGCGTCACGGAATCGAGGTCGGTCCTCTGGTCGATCTTCGGGCTGTGGCGCAGGTGGCGGCCCGACCCCAGCGCCGACATCGCCGCGCCGAGGATCGCGCTGAACGTCATCGCACGCACCACGGTGATACCGAGGCCGGTGTCGAGTGTGGTGTAGCGGTTGAGCTGCAGGGGCCGGCGCCCGAGGTACGTGTACGGGTCGGTCTTCTGCGTGATCGCGAGGTGGCCGTCGTCCACGATCGTGCCGTCGTCGTAGTGCACGGCGAAGGGCGGCGACTTGTGGTCGTAGTCGCCGAACCAGGTGCGGAACGCGGCGAATACGAACAGCGGGTTTCCGGCGTAGCGCTTCCACGTCCCCCGGCGCTCGACCTGCTCGACCACCGCCGCGTCGAACCCGGCGCCGACGTGGAAGGTGAAGTAGCGCCCGTTCGCCACGCCGAGGCCGACGCGCTTGCGCCGGCCCGCGTGCATCGCTTCGATCAGCGCGCCGGTAGCCTCGATCGGGTCGTTGGGCAGCCCGATGGTGCGGGCGAATACGTTCGTCGACCCACCCGGCAGCGCCGCCAACGCCGTGGACGACCCGGCCAGTCCGTTGGCGGCTTCGTTGAGGGTGCCGTCGCCGCCGAGCACGACCACGACGTCGGTCCCGTTCGCGGCCGCGCCCTGCGCCAGTCGGGTGGCGTGGCCGCGGCGGCTCGTTTCGGCGACGGTGACGTCCGCCTCGGCGCCGAACGCCGCCTGGATCACCACCCGCGCCCGTGGCGTCACCGACGACGCCGACGGATTGCACAACAACAAGACGCGAGGCATGGGCACGAGATCGTGTCATGCCCGCTCGACTTTGGGCGCATTCCGGTCGCCCGTCCTTCCACGTTGCGCCCAAACTCGAGCTACGCGTGGCGACGAACGATCGCGTCGCGAATTTGGCGGAGGAGTTCGGGCTTCGTCGTCCTCTTTGTCACGAGCGCTACGAACCATCCGGCGAGCTGCAATTCGGTCACCTTGCGAGAGTCGTTCTCCACGGCACGTTGCGTGGAGTGCGCGTCGATGCCCTGGTACTCGACGGCGATCATGTGCTCCGGAAGCGCGAGGTCGAGCCGTCGCTTCTCACCGTTTACAACCACTGGGTGTTGCGCAACGGGCGAGTACCCGCCGTCTTCTAGCCACCTGCGCACGACATCTTCGGGCGGCGACTCGCCCGGTTCGTAACCGGGAACGCGTGACTCGAGGACCTGGTCGAGGTATGTCGTACGACGGCGGCCGCGGGCGCGAAGTTCCTCGCGACACCGGGCGATGTCGTCGTAACCGATCAAGTGCCTGCGTTTCGCCTCATCTACCACGCGCTCGAGGCGATCCACCGAAACCACGGCCGACAGATCGCAGAGGGTGCGCGGCAACGTCGTCGTTGTGATTCCGTCGATGATCTCGAGGTGATGGTCCGGCAAGAAATTCGTCCGGTGCGGGCGAATTATCTGGTTACCCAGTTTGCGCTTGAAATTGGACCTCGTCGCCCGCAAAATCTCGGGCCGGCCCAGCGTGTACCCACCGAGTTCACGCAGCGCGAGCGCCGAACGCAGACCGGCGCAGCCACCCAGTGCCCACGTCAGTCCGAGGAGTCGCTGCCGTTCGGTCAGCGGTGCGCCGGCAACGCGATAGATCCCTGCGTAGACCCGGACAAGCTCACCGCGCGCGACGCGCCGCTTGAACCCGAATTGACCAAACGCTGCGATCGCTTCGCCTCGTGAAGCAAGCCCGTGGTGTTCGCAAACCCGAGCCCAAAAAACGCTGCCGCTTTCTCCGTCCACCTCCACAGTCCATCAAGGGGGTGTAACACCGTTTCCTCCCGCCCGACTTTGGGCGCAAACCGGTCGGTGGACCGACCGTCTTGCGCCCAAAGTCGAC
>JBEEFT010000033.1:0-3546 GCA_041166225.1 Actinomycetota bacterium
GCACGCCGACCTCGGTGACAATGCGCTCCAGGCTGCGACCAGCGCAGGCGCCCTGCTCACGGCGGAGCAGGCCATGACGCTCAGCGTCACCGAGCTTCGCTCCGCCGCCGCCGTACTCCAAGACCCAAAGCCCGAGACCGCAGACGCGTAGCGCTGACTACGGACTAGGTACGGCTAAGCGGTGTGCCGTGTTCCGTTTTCGCAGGTCGTTCTGAAGCGACGTGGACTGAGTCAGATGCCGTAATGCTCCGCCTCGAGTGGTGTCGCTCTTGAGGACGAATAGATTTGACCGCATGTTGGCTCCCGTCTTGGCGCGCACATGACCGTGCTGAGTGACGAGGAGGTTGAACGCGGTCGCATGGCCGCGGTTCGGCGCTACGACGTGCTCGATTCACCGCCCGACGGGGCCTTCGATCGAATCACGGCCCTCGCGGCGCGGTTGTTCGAGGTGCCCATCTCCATCGTGAGCGTCGTCGACACCGATCGAATCTGGTTTAAGTCGCATCACGGCGTCGATGTTGATGAGATCCCGCGGGAACCGGGTTTGTGCGCGTCGGCGATCCTTCAAAACGAACCGTGGGTGTTGACAAATGCCGCCCTCGATCCTCGGTCCGTCGCGAATCCATTGGTGGCGGCTGAGCACGGTTTCCGCTTTTACGCCGGCGTCCCTTTGTCGACGCACGACGGGTTCAACCTGGGGACCTTGTGCGTGATCGATCACGCGCCACGGCCCGTGACCGATGAGGAGATGGCATCGCTGCGCGACTTGGCCGCCGTGATCATGGATCAACTCGAGCTGCGGCTTTCAGCGCGTCGCGCGATTTCGTTAGAGGAGCAACTCCGGCACACCGCAGAAAGTGTTGCGACCACGTTGCAGGCGTCGCTCTTGCCGCCGAAGATGCCCGAGGTCCCCGGCCTTGCTCTTGTCGCGCGGTACCACGCCGCGGACCGCGCGGAAGTCGGCGGCGATTTTTACGACGCGGTCTTCGATGACGAGCGTTGTGTCGTGGTGGTGGGCGACTCATGCGGAAAGGGCACCGGCGCGGCGGCGTTTGCAGGTTCGGCCCGGTGGTGCCTGCGCACCGTCGCGTTGGAGAAGCGTGCGCCGTCGGTGACATTGCAGCGCCTAAACGCGGTTTTGGCCGGGGCGGCACAGGACCAGCCGGACAAGTACTGCACCGTTGCGTTGGCCGAGATTCGCCGTCTGGCCAACAACCAAGCCGAGGTCAAGGTGGCGCTCGGTGGCCATCCGCATCCCCTGATCGTGCGTAACTCTGGGCTGGTGGAACCAATCGGCGTGACTGGCCCGATTGTGGGTTGGCGCGCCGATGTGGAATTCGTCGACGCTGAGGCGACGCTGGAGTCTGGTGAAGCTCTTGTCCTGTTTACCGATGGCCTGCTCGACATTCTCGTTGCACCCGGAGCCGACGCCACTGCGGCGCTGCAAGCGCTGTTGGCGTCGCCGGGTGGGTTGCCAGCCGCGCACATCGCGGACCGGCTCGACGCGCAACTACCCGTAGGTGACTTCGATGACGACGTCGCCTTTCTCGTGGTGGGCATTCAATGAACAGTGGTTCGGCGGACCAGCTTCAAGTCGGCTGCGAGCGAGCGGGCACCGAACTGCGAGTGGTGGTGTCCGGCGAGTTAGACGCGGCAACCGAACCCCAGCTCGTGGCAACGGCTACAGCGGCGATGGACGACGCCGCAGCCGAGACGGTCGTTCTCGACGTGACGGCGCTGTCGTTCATCGACTCCGCAGGGCTTCGCGGGCTCATGTCGTGCCACGACCACGCGGCGAGGCGTGGCATCCCGATGAGGTTGATCCCAGGCGCCGGCGTCGTGCCGCAACTGCTTGCGCTGGCGGGCGTCACCGAATGGTTTTCCTACTGACTGAGCCTGGCGCATTCAAAAGCAAGTCGGCTTCAGTGAGGGTGTCCCGCGCTAGCTAGTCGGGGGCTGCGGCGGAGGCGCCGTGCTTAACGCAATGGTGAACCCGTGGTTGTTGCGCCGGAGTGCTGCGTGGTCCACGAGTTGATGTGTGATCCATAGCCCGCGCCCGGTTTCGCCGTCTCCGGCGACGGGCCGGAACCCGGCGAGCGGATCTGCCGGACCACCGCCGCAGTCGTGAACGGTGACCAACACGCGAAGCGTCGCAGCCCAAACTTGGACCGTAAGGGGTTGCACGCCGTGCTTCCACGCGTTCGTCACGGCTTCGCTGACGGCAGTGACGAGGTCGCTGAGTGAGGACTCGGAAACGCCGGTGCCCTGCGCGGCACTGCGCACAGCGTCCCGCGCCGCGCGTGGCGACGGGTCGATGAGCGACACCGCGGCCGAGCCGTTCTCGAGCGGGTCATTCTCGTCGAGGGACGTGCCGAGCAGCACGGCAGGCTCGACGAAGTGTGGGTTCTGAGTAAACGTGCCGTCGAGTGCGCTGACGAGAGGGTGGGCGCACCGAGCATCTGCAAGGACGTGTTCGGGAGCGGTCCTCTCGTCATAAGGGCAAAAGGCCCACACGGGAAAGTCGTCGAAGACGAGGTTTATCGCGGCTTCGTATCGTCGCCACGCGCTCCACGAACCGCCAATGCCCGGGTGCGGGACATCTTCAAGCACGCGAATTTGGTGCGCGCCGTTCGCAATGTCTTGCGCGAAGCGGCGCCGGTATTCGTGAATGGTCGCGGCGGGACGGGTCAGGTGCGCCTCGGCAGGCACGAACGTGACCCCGTCGGTCGACCCCAAGGATCTGCGCAACACGCTGCGGTTGTGATCGGAGCACGTCAGGTAGACCGGCGCGCGCCGTTTCTGCGCCTCGGTCACGAATGGTCGTGCGAGCGCGACGTACTCCTCGTCCGACGAATAGACGGCTGTCGAGTGCACCAAACCCGCGTCGGGTGCCGCTGTTCCGGCACTCATACGGGCACGCTCACCGTCACGTGCGACAGATCGAGCAGGTCGGCGAGCGACGCCAGGGTGCGCGAGTCCGTCACGACTTGCGCGACAGAGTTTCGCTGTTCGGCCACGTGGTTGATCACCCTAAGGGCGTGGTGATCAACAAAGGTGGCGTCGCGGGCGTCGATCACGTAAACACCAGACCCGTCGCGCTGCAAAACCCACTCAAAAGTCTCGGCGGCGAAGGCGTCGACCTCACCGAGGAGCGCGATCCCGTCGCCGGTCGTGAAAAAACGGAAACCGGCCGGCGAACCGACCGGGTGCAGGGCTGCGAGCCGTTCGATCGTCTCGGCCGAGAGGAGTTGCGCGTCGAAGCCGCAGAGGCCCGTGAGGGGCGAGCGCGCTATCGCTGAGTCAACGAGGCGTTCGTACATGCCGTAGTCGTCGACGCGGTCGCCCATAGTCAGCGCCGTGACGTCTGCCGCAACGCGCAGCCCGGTGAAGCCCGCAGCTTGCGCGTCGGCTGCCATTGCCTCGAAAGCCGCAACCTGTGCCTCGGCGCTGTTGGCGGCAGTGCCGTATGCATCATCAAGGTTCAATACCCGCAGGCGGCCGCTGCACGTCAGGCCGTCGACATCGGGCAACGAAAGCTCCGACCGA
>JBEEFT010000034.1:0-14277 GCA_041166225.1 Actinomycetota bacterium
GACAGCAGCTCCTGGATGAACGGATTGACCGCTCTCTCCCGACCGATCGTGGTCGTCGGTCCGTGGCCGGGGAGCACCACCGTCTCGTCGTCCAACGGCAAAATCTTGGCGCGCATCGAATGCATCAGAGCCTCGAACGAACCGCCGGGTAAGTCGGTGCGCCCGATGGAGCCCGCGAATAGATGGTCGCCGGAGAACAGGATCGGCGGCGCGCCTTCGAGGTCGAGGCGCAGGCACACCGAACCCATCGTGTGGCCTGGTGTGTGCAGTGTGGTGAAGGTCATGCCGGCGCCCTTCACGACCATGCCGTCGTCGAGCGGCTCGATTATCTCGGGTGGCCGGAGGTCGAGCGACGCGTCCATCATCTGGCCGAAGCCCCCACTCGTACCGATCGGGTCGACGAGCATGTGCTTGTCGTCGTCGTGGATGTGGACGGGCACACCCTCGGGATGCGTGTGCCCGTCGGCTCCGACGGCGCCTCGGGCAACGGTGCCGATCCCGCCGACGTGGTCGACGTGGCCGTGCGTGCCGAAGATCGCGACGAGCCGCATGCCGTGTTCGTTTAGGCGGTTGACGATCGCGGACGGGTCGGGCGGCGCGTCGATAAGCACGCACTCACCGCCCGCGCCTTGCGCCGACACGATCCACGCATTCGTATCGGCGACCCAAAGGGGGATGCCTTCGACGATCGGTGGCATCTAACCGCTCACCGGTTGCGCGGGTTGATGGGCCTTGACGAAATCACGCAAGGCGCTATCGCTGAACGCCCGGCAGTTCATCTTCCAGAGCCAGGCGGTCACCACGATCGGCGATCGCAGGCTCGCATTGGGGGCGACGGTCACGTGTGCAGTCTTGTGCACGAAGCGGCGCAGATCGGCACGCGTGCTCGTCGAGGCAGCCTTGTATTGAACCAACACCTCGCCTTGTTCGAGGAGCGTCACCTGTTCGGGCCGGGCGATTGGCGACGCGACCACCCCGGTCGCATAGGTGCCGGGCCGGTGCGCGCCCGAGGTCGGCGGGTTCGTGAGGTACCGCGGCTCGCGCACGCCGGGCAGCAGGTGCTGCGAACTGTTGGGGTCGATCGGCTCGGCGAAGGGTTTGTCGCACCCGACGGTGCCGACGGGGTCACATGCAGTGCACAAACCGAGGGCGACCACCGCGAAAAACCACGCCGCGAGCGCCCGGTGCATATGCGCACCGTAGACTTGACCGACCATGTCGCGGTCATCCGTCGAGCGGCGCCTCAGTGATGTGACCCAGCGTCTCAAGCGCGCCCGCGAAGAGTTGGCGGTGGCCGACGAACAGCGCGCCGCGCTAGCCGAAGCGGCCGATGACCTGCGAATTCGTGCCGCCGTGGCTGATACGCCGTACGCCGAACGCGAGTTGGGCGACGCCCAGCGCCACGTAGACGCGATGGACAAGAGCAGGAACGAACTCGCCAAGCACATCTCGGATTTGCAACGATCACAGGACGAGTTGTTGAACCGGCTCGTTCCCGACCCGCTCTAGGAGACTCGTTGCCAATCCGCGTCGTGATCGCTGAAGACGAGGCCATCATCCGCCTCGATCTCAAAGAGACCCTCGAAGAAGAGGGCTATGAGGTCGTGGGTGAAACAGGCCGCGGCGACGAAGCAGTCGCGCTAGTACGGGACCTTAAGCCCGATCTGGCCATTCTCGACGTCCGCATGCCCGGCCTCGACGGGCTCAGTGCGGCGCGGGAAATCACCGCCGACCGGCTTGCCGCAGTGCTCGTGCTCACCGCGTACTCGCAGCGCAACCTGATCGAAGAGGCCCGCGATGCGGGCGCGCTCGCCTACGTGGTGAAGCCGTTCCAGCGCAGCGAACTCATCCCCGCGATCGAGGTTGCCCTCGGGCGTCATCGCGAGATGCGAGCGCTAGAAGGCGAAGTTGCCAACCTCGAAGAGCAACTCGAAACCCGACGTCTCGTGGATAGAGCCAAGGGTCTGCTCATGGACAACCACGCCATGCGCGAGGCCGACGCGTTCAGCTTCATTCAGAAGACGGCGATGCAGCAGCGGCTCACGATGAAGGTCATCGCGCAGTCCGTGATCGACGGCGAACTCACTCCGTAAGCAGCGCGAGTGCTACTGCGGCCGCGGTAGCGACGTTCAACGAGTCGACTCCCTTCGCCATCGGGATCGCGGCGCGCACATCGGCGGCCGCCATCGCAGCATCCGACAAACCGTTGCCTTCGTTTCCGACGAGGAGCGCGAACCGATCGGGTCGCACGTCGCGGAGCCGCACGTCGCCCGCCGGTGTGAGCGCAATAGTGGTGACGCCCTGTAACGCGTCGAGGAGTTCGCGCAGCGGCGCTCGCGCGAACGGCACGCGCAGGGCGTGACCGAGGGACACCCGAATCACGCGTCGCGACAGCGGGTCGCACGTCGTCGAGTCCAAAAGGATCGCATCGACGCCGAACGCGGCGGCGTTGCGAAATAGCGCGCCAAGGTTCTCTGGGTCACTCACGCCCTCGGTGACAAGAAGCTGCGTGCCCGTCGCTACGACGCCGGAAACCGGCAGCGGCTGGCCTCGACGCGCGCACGCCGCGACACCGCGATGCATGTTGAATCCGACCGTCGCGTTGATCACATCTTGCGACGCGACGAGCACATCGGCGGGAAAGGTGTCGATGAGTGCGCCGAGGGAATCGACGAGTCGCTCCGCCACGAGAAGCGACACGGGTTCGTACGGCGAGTCGAGCAGCGACTCGACTGCGAGTCGACTCTCGACGATGCAGAGGTCGTCGCCGCGCTCGTCGGCTGCGTACATGCCCGTATACGGCGCGAGCCGCGCGTCGTCCCGAGAAACGCGCGTCACGCGCGGCTACTCCGCCGCGACGTAGATCTGTGACGTGAGCGCGGCGCCGAGCGACACCGGCGCGCCGTCGACTTCCAGCGTCAGCGTGCCGTCGGGCGCGCGGGCCGTGATCTCGGCGTCGGCGCCCGGTCGTAGGTTCGCAGCATCGAGGTAGGCGAGGGCTTCGGTGTCGATCTCGATGCGTTCCGTGACGCGGGTCAAACGCGCCGTGGTGCCAACCGCGCACTCCGACAGCGGGCGCTGCGTGCCGTTGGTCGGCACCGTCCCCGGGATCGGGTTGCCGTGGGGACACGTCGTGGGGTTGCCGAGCAGGGCAACGAGGCGCTCTTCGACTTCGTCGGAGATCACGTGCTCCCACCGGCACGCTTCGAGGTGGCTCTGCGACCACGGCAGGCCGATCACGTCGGTAAGGAGTCGCTCGGCGAGGCGATGCTTGCGCACCACGCTTTCGGCCCGCTTGCGACCCTCGGACGTGAGCGAGATCGACCGGCCGGTGATCTCGATGAAACCCTCGTCGCGCAGCCGGTGAATCATCTCCGACACCGACGCAGGGGTGTGTTCGAGGCGTTCGGCCAGGCGAGCCTGGATGACCGGGATGTTCTCTTCCTCGAGTTCACAGATCGCCTCGAGGTATTCCTCTAGCGGCGGGTGGAACCCATCAGTCACCCGAGAAGGTTACTGCGAGGCGAACTCGGCGACGGCGGCCAGCGTGGCCTGCGCCAGTTCCGGACGCACGATTACGAGGTCGGGCAGCCAAGTCGACTCCTGCCCGTAGCGCAGCGGCGAGCCGTCGACGCGCGAGCAGTGCAGACCCGCCGCGAGCGCAACGGCGACGGGCGCAGCGGAATCCCACTCGTATTGCCCGCCGGTGTGCACGTAGACGTCGGCCTCGCCGCGGACCACAGCCATCGCCTTGGCTCCGGCGGAGCCCATCGGCAACAGCGTGCCGTCGAGCGCCTTCGCCACCGCTTCGGCGGCGGCTGGCGGGCGGGTGCGGCTGACGACGACGACGGGCGCCCGTCCGTTGTTCGGCGGAAGGGTGGGGATGTCGCCGGTGTGCAGCGTGCGGTCGAGGCCGGGCAGCGCGACGGCGCCGCACACGGCCTCCCCGCCGACCACCAGCGCCACGTGCACGGCCCAGTCGGTGCGGCCCACCTCGCCGAACTCGCGCGTGCCGTCGAGCGGGTCGATGATCCAGAGCCGTTCGGCGTTTACGCGGTCGGGGTCGGCCGTGGCTTCCTCGGACAACACGGCGTCGTTCGGACGACGCTGCGCGAGTTGACCGGCGAGCCACGCGTGCGACGCGGCGTCGCCCGCATCTTTTACGGCCGCCGGCGCGTCGCCCTGGTCGAGACGTTGGCGCAAATCCAACAACAGGCGGCCCGCGCTCGTTGCCAGTTCGGCCGCCAAACTGTGATCGGACGCGTCAACCTCGGCAGACATGGCGCAGCAAACTAGTGGTCACACCGACGGCGTAACGTCGGTGGGGATGGCGCGACTGCTCTTGCTCGACGGCAACTCGCTGGCGTACCGCGCGTTCTTCGCGCTGCCAACAGACATGGCCACCGCCGCCGGCCAGGTCACCAACGCCGTGTTCGGGTTCACGTCGATGCTCATTTATGTCGTGAAGGAGCACGAGCCCGACGGCGTGATCGTCGCCTTCGACCGCCCCGAGCCCACCTTCCGCCACGGCATGGTCGACGACTACAAGGCCGGTCGCGAAGCGGCGCCCGACATTCTGCGCCAGCAAATGGGTTTGGTCCGCCAGGTCGTCGAAACGCTGAAGATCCCCATGCTCGAGATCGTGGGGTTCGAGGCCGACGACGTGCTCGCCACGCTGGCCACGCAGGGCCGCGATCGCGGCGACGAGGTCATCATCGTCACCGGCGACCGCGACGCGTACCAGCTCGTAGAAGACCCGCACATCCGCGTCCTCTACAACCGCCGTGGCGTGTCCGACTACGCGCTGTACGACGAAGCGGGCATCGTCGGGCGTACCGGCGTGCACCCCACCGTTTACCCCGAGTACGCCGCGCTGCGGGGCGACCCGTCAGACAATCTGCCCGGCGTGCCGGGAGTGGGGGAGAAGACCGCCGCGAAGCTGATCAATCAGTACGGCGGGCTCGACGGTATCTACGAACATCTCGCCGAATTGACGCCCAAGCTGCGCGAGAACCTCGCCGCCCACGAAGACAAGGTCCGGGCCAACGCCGAGGTGATCCCGCTGATCCGCGATGTCGAGTTCGCCCCCATCCCGCCGGAAGACATCGCGTGGGGAGGTTGGGACGAAACCGAGGTGCGCGACCTCTTCGCCTTCCTCGAATTCCGCACGATGATCGACCGGCTGTTCGAGGCATTCGGCGCCGACGGGCGGGGCACGGTCGCGGCGCAGAACATCAAGCCGGTGTCGGCCGCGCCCGTCGCCGACACAATCGACGTCGCGGTCACCGACCTCGCAACGGCCGACGACGTCGTGTCATTCGCGCAGGCCCAAACCTGCGTCGCCGTTGTCGGCGCGTGGGAGGGCCGCGTCGGGCGCAGCCCGCTCACGGGCATCGCGCTGTGTTCGCCCAACGCCACCGACGCCGCCGCGTGGGTCTCGGGCGCCTTGCTCGGTGACGCCAAGGTCGTCGCAGCGTTGAACGATCTGTTCGCCAAGCCAAGCAGCGTGGCCGCGGCCGACGCGAAGACGTTGATGCGATCGTTGCTCCCACTCGGCATCGACATTCCGGCCCTGTCGCTCGACGCCGAAATCGCGGCGTACCTCGTCGATCCGGCGCAGTCGGGCTACGACCTGAACGAGTTGGTGCTGCGCTATCTGGGCATCACGCTCGACGGAGCCGGGGCCGCGTCGTCGCAGGGTCAACTGCTGCTCGACGACACCGCGCCGTCGGTGCCGCAGGTCACGGGCACGCGGGCCGTGGCGTTGGCGCGCCTCATCGAGCCGCTGAGCAAAGCGCTCGAAGCGCGGGGCCTGAGCAAGTTGTACGACGAGATCGAACGGCCGTTGGTGCGTGTGCTGGCCCGCATGGAAGTCGCCGGTATCGCCGTCGACCGCGACTGGCTGCACGAACTCACCACGTCGCTCACGAAAGAGGTCGGCGAGCTCGAGGCGCAGATACACGAACTCGCGGGCGGCCCCTTCAAGGTCAACAGCACGCCGCAATTGCGCGAGGTGTTGTTCGACCGGCTCGCGCTCAACCCGTCGAAGCGCACGAAAACGGGCTTCTCCACCGACGCGGCATCGCTCGAGAAGCTGATCGACGAACACCCGATCATCGCCAAGCTCCTGCGCTGGCGCGAGGTCGAGAAGCTGCGCAACACCTATGGAGAATCACTAGTAAACGAAGTGGCCGACGACGGGCGGATTCACGCGTCGTTCAACCAGACCGTCGCCCGCACCGGACGTCTCTCGAGTGAGTCACCGAACCTGCACAACATCCCGGTGCGCAGCGACGAAGGTCGGCAGTTCCGGCGCGCCTTCATTCCGCAGGCGGGGTCGCGGTTGTTGGTGGCCGACTACAACCAGATCGAACTGCGGGTCATCGCGCACCTGTCGGGCGATCCCGGGCTCACCGAAGCGTTCAGAAACGGCGACGACATCCACGCGACGACCGCGGCGCGCATCTATGGCGTCGAGCAGGCCGACGTCACGGTCGCACAACGGTCGAAGGCGAAGATGGTGTCGTACGGCCTGGCCTACGGCATGGAGAGCTACGGCCTCGCCCAGCGCCTCGGCATCCCGGTCGACGAGGCGAGCGTGATCCTGTCGGCCTACTTCCAGGCCTTCCCGTCGGTGAAGGCGTACATGGACGACAGCGTGAAGGAGGCGCGCGACCGCGGCTACACCGAAACCCTGTTCGGCCGCCGTCGCCCGATCCCCGAGCTGTCGTCGCCCAACTTCCGCATCCGTCAGGCGGGTGAGCGCCAAGCGATGAACGCCGGCATCCAGGGCCTCGCCGCAGACATCTTCAAAGTTGCGCTAGTCGCGCTCGACCGCGAAATCGAGGAGCAGGGCTTGTCGTCGCGCATCGTGTTGCAGGTGCACGACGAGATCATCCTCGAGGTACCCAAGAAGGAAGAGACGGCCGCCGAAGCAGCTACGCGCAAGGCCATGCGCGAAGCGGCTTCTCTCGACGTCCCGCTCGAAGTGAACCTCGGATGGGGCGACACTTGGGCGGATGCCAAGTAGCGCGCTCGAGCCCTTCGATCAGGGTGGCCTCGAAGTAGGTGACGGGCACGTTCTGTATTACGAACAGCTCGGCAACCCCCACGGTTCGCCGGCGGTCTACCTGCACGGTGGCCCGGGGTCCGGTGCAACGGCGCGGGCGCGGCGCGACTTCGACCCCGAACTGCACCGCGCGGTGTTGTTCGATCAGCGTTCGTCGGGCCGCAGCACGCCGCACGCCAGCGAAGAGAACGTGGCGTGGTCCGCCATCGACATGGACCATCACGTCGCCGACATCGAGGCGCTGCGCGTGCACCTCGGCATCGACTCGTGGATCGTGTTCGGCGTGTCGTGGGGGACCGTCCTCGGCGCGACCTACGCCGAACGCCATCCCGATCGGGTTCGCGCACTCGTCCTTGCGGCGGTGAGCCTCGGTACCGCGGCCGACATCGACTGGCTGACCGTTGGGGTCCGTCGGTTCTTTCCCGTGGAGTGGCAGGCGTTTCACGACCACGTGCCAATCCATCTGCGACACCTCCGCTTGGTCGACGCGTACAACGAACTGCTGATGAGCCCGGACCCGAGCGTGCGCTTCGCCGCCGCCCAGGCGTGGTGTCGATGGGAAGAGGCCCACGTGGCGACCACTCCGGTCATCACGCCGAACCCCCGTTATGACGACGCGTCGTTCCGGCTCGGCTTTGCCCGTCAGGTCACGCACTGTTGGCGCAACAACAGTTGGCTCGCCGACGGCGAGATCATCGACAACGCTGCGCAACTCGCTGGCATCCCGGGAGCAATCGTGCACGGCCGTCTCGACATCAGTGGCCCACTCGACAACGCGTGGCGACTGAAGCAAGCGTGGCCCGACGCGGAGCTGGTGATCGTCGACGACGAAGGCCACGGTGGGCCGGCGATGGCCAACCACTGGATGCGCGCTCTACGCGAACTCGCGTGACGCGACCAGTCGGTGGTGGGCGAGACTCCCGGCTGTGACCGAGGATCACTGGTTCGAGCCGTTGGCCGAGCACATGGGCGAGGCGTACTTGCGTTACTCGTTCACCAAGGGGACGGCGAACGAAGTCGACTTCATCGTCGACCAACTGGGCCTGACTGCGGGGGACCGGGTGCTCGACGTCGGATGCGGGCCGGGACGGCACGCGCACGAGCTAGCCCGGCGCGGGTTCGAAGTGGTCGGCGTCGACATCGCGCAACGATTCGTCGATCTCGCGACCGCAAACGCCCCAGCGGGGGCGACCTTCGTGCGCGGCGACGCACGCGTGCTGCCGTATGACGCGGAGTTCGACGCAGTTATTTCGCTTTGCCAAGGCGGCTTCGGGTTGGTCGGCGACGAAGACGGCGCGGTGCTCGACGGAATTGCGCGGGCGCTGACACCGGGCGGCCGCGCCGCGTTTAGCGCGTTCTCTGCGTACTTCCTGTTGCAACACCTGGAGACCACCGACACGTTCGACGCGGCGCGCGGCGTGAATACCGAAATCACCGAGGTGCGTGACAGCGCCGGCGCGGCGATTCCTGCCGAGTTGCACACGAGCGTGTTCACTCCGCGCGAGCTGCGCCTGATGTGTGAGGCCGTGGCTCTCACGGTCGACGCGATCTGGTCGGTCACTCCGGGCGCGTACGCCGCCAACCCGCCTGATCTCGTGCATCCCGAGTGGCTGACCGTCGTTCGCAGGCCATAAACACGCGGCTTGAGCCTGCGGCAGTCGGCTCTAGTACAATCGCCAGGCTCGCATTCGGCTCTTCGCCATCTCCACGCGGGCCTGTCCGGAAAGCCACCGCTACCTACCTATGTCAGACACATTGCAGGACGAGTACGTACCAAAGCAGATCACGCTGAACGACCTCGAGGGCATCTCCCTCGAAGACGCCATGGCCGCCACGATCGTCGAGTTCGAAGACGGCGACCTTGTAACCGGCACCGTGGTCAAAGTCGACAAGGACGAAGTCCTGCTCGACATCGGATTCAAGTCCGAGGGTGTCATCCCCAGTCGTGAGCTGAGCATCCGCCACGACGTCAACCCGTCGGAGATCGTCAGCCTCGGCCAGGAGATCGAAGCGCTCGTCCTCCAGAAGGAAGACAAGGAAGGGCGCCTCGTCCTGTCCAAGAAGCGCGCGCAGTACGAGCGGGCGTGGGGCGACATCGAAAAGATCAAGGAAAACGACGGCATCGTCGAAGGCCCGGTGATCGAAGTAGTCAAGGGTGGTCTCATCCTCGACATCGGTCTTCGTGGCTTCCTGCCCGCATCGCTGGTGGAACTCCGCCGGGTGCGCGATCTGCAACCGTATGTCGGCAAGACGATCCAGGCGAAGATCATCGAGCTCGACAAGAACCGCAACAACGTGGTGCTGTCGCGGCGGGCGTGGCTCGAAGAGACGCAGAAGGAACAGCGCGAAGAGTTCCTGTTCAACCTCAAGCCCGGCGAAATCCGCACCGGTGTGGTGTCGAGCGTGGTCAACTTCGGTGCGTTCGTCGACCTCGGCGGTATGGACGGCCTGGTGCACGTGTCCGAACTGTCGTGGAAGCACGTCGATCATCCCGGCTCGGTTGTGGCCGTTGGCGACGAGATCACGGTCCAGGTGCTCGAAGTCGACCTGTCCCGCGAACGCATCAGCTTGTCGCTCAAGGCGACCCAGCAAGACCCGTGGCAAGAGTTCGCGTCGGCGCACAAGGTCGGCGAGCTCGTCTACGGGCGGGTCACCAAGCTCGTGCCCTTCGGCGGTTTCGTGCAGGTGGGCGAGGGCATCGAAGGCCTCGTGCACATTTCGGAGATGGCAGTGCACCACGTCGACCTGCCCGACCAGGTGGTCACGCCGGGCGACGAGCTCTGGGTGAAGATCATCGACATCGACCTGCAGCGCCGCCGCATCAGCTTGTCGATCAAGCAGGCCGCTGAGGGTGGCGAGGTTGCCGCCGAGTACCGCGAGCACTTCGGTGATCACGCGTACGACGAAGCCGGCAACTACATCGGTGTCGACTTCTCGGCTGAGTTCGAGCCCGACAACGACAGCCAGGCGGCCTGGGCCGACCTCGCGGCCGCGGTGCCCGCCGGCGGCGAGGCTGCTGCTGGTGAGGCCGAAGCCGAAGCCGAGCCGACGCTTCCTACCGCGGAGTAGCCGGCCGCGCCGCTAGGCGCTCAGTTTTATTACGCGCATCTCGCCGGCTTCGGGTCGGCCGCCGCCCTGGCCACCCGTCGCGAGCACGTTGCCGAGCAGCTTGCCGCCCAAACGCGAGCTGCCGCCGGTGTCGACGATTTGGAATGCGCCGAAGCGTTCGCAATACAACTCGAAGGCGACCGGCGGAGTCGCGGCGTGACACAGCGGGATCGCAATCACGCAGCCGTCTACGACGCCGTTCGTGCACGCGTTCGTGCCTGCGACCACCGACTTAGAGACGTTGATCCCGTGGTCGCCGTTGAGCAGATCCCACACGCCCGGCGTCGGGTACGCGGTGGTCGCGTTCTCGGAGAGCCCTTTGTACGCGTTGTTCTGGCCGCATCCGATGGTGGTCGGGTCTTGGAGTTCGTAGATCGGTCCGCCGTTGGCGAAGATCGCTCCGGGGTTCATCGAGTTGTCCGGCATGATGATCGGCACCGCCTGTCCGTCGCCCAACGACCGCGGGTCGGTGTTGCCGGTGGCGCACAACACGAAGGGCGAGTTGCCCGAACGCAGACCTTCGATCTGTGCCGCAGCGCTCGCCCGGGCGGTGAAGTTGTTCGTTCCGACGACGCGCATGAACGACGTGTTCGTTACCGAGCCGACGGTTACTTGCACGGCCGTGGACTGCAATTTGATCGTGGCCGCTTGGCCGTTGTTGGTGGTCGGGCACGCCTGGGTGACCACGAGCAGTTCGTCGGTCAGCGAACACTGCACGAGCGACGCAGTGGCGCCGTTGGACTGCGCGCTCGCGAGGACAGCGGTCCACACGGCAGCCTCGCCGTTCACTACGAGGTTGTTCAGTGCTCGGGTGCCGGCCAGTGCGGCAGCGTCGGCGGCGTTCTGCATTTGGCGGCGCTGGGCATACGCGTTGCTGCCGTCGACGACCAGCCCGGTCATGCTCATCGTCGCCACGATGCTCAACACAACCAGAACCAGTGCGGCTCCCCGCTCGTTGCGGCGGTGAAAGAAGCGTTTCATTCCATCCTCCTAGAAGATGTTCGAGATCGTGCGGCTGCCGACAGCCGGGTTGCCCGCCGCGTCGACCAGCGTGGTGGCCGGTGTGAACGAGAACGGCGTGGGGTCCGAGCCGGTACCGAGGCCGGTGCACAACACGGGTGTACAGAGCAGCGGAGACAGGATCGTGACGACCACGTTGTTGCCGCTCTTGGATATGAGCGCCGACGTTCCGACCGACGCTCCGTTGGAAGTGATGTAGTTGTCCGAGTTCGTCAGTTGGGCCCCGGCGCTGACGCCCGGAATGGAGACCGAGTCATTCCCCGCGCCCTGGGGGTCGCTTTCGGTGACCGTCGCTACGCCGAGCGACGTTCCGATTGGCTCGCTGAACGTCAGTGTCAGCGTGTCGAGTGCGCCCATGCGGCCATCGACGCTGCCCAGCCCGTTCGTGTCGGTGAGGTTGACAAGCTTGGGGCTCGCACGGTCAGTAGTGGTGGTTGCCGCGAACGAAGCCTGGTTGCCGAAGATGTCGCGTACCCCCGTGGTCGACGCGGCGAGCGCCACCGTCATCGCACCGGGCGCGGTATTTACGGTGGCACCACCAAGCTGGAGCGTGACGGTGCGAGCCGACACCGCCGCCGAGGTAATCGTGTTCGAACCAGAGGGGCTATTGGCGATCGTGAATGCCGAGGCGGAGACGGACTGTTGAATGTCTTCGTCGAAGGTCATGGTCAGCGTGTCGATCACACCGTCGACGTTCACGTCGCTGGCCAGGATCGGCGGCACGAGGTTCGGTGGATTCGGATCGGGCTCGGGCACCAGGCTCGCCAAGTCGGGCCGGCCTGCGATTACCGAACGGGCGACCGCGGTGTGCACCCTGTCGGTCACGTAGGGCGTCGTGCCGATTTGGCGCCAGTTCACCGTGACCTCGACCACATCTTCGTCGGGCGTTGCCACGTTCTTCTCGCAGGAGATCACGGGGCCGGTGGAACTGCCACGCCGGCACGCGACCGCGACCGTCACCGAGCCACCCTTCACCAAGCCGTTCAGGCGCGCGGTCACTGCAGCCTTGATTACGCCATAGTCGGTACTGGGGTTGGAGGTGCAGCGAGTGCTCAGGTGATTGTCGGCGCACTCGTAGCGAATCGATGCGACCCGCACACCGTCGCGGGCCGCGTTGGTTCCAACCGAGTCGCCCAGCACGACGAGGCCGACCTGGGCTGCGCCGATAAGGAACAAGATGAGCAACGGCGCGACGATTGCCAGCTCCACCGCAACCGCGCCGCGCGAACCACGTCTGCTCATCCCTGCACCGTGACGCGCACGGTCGACTTGATCGTCGGGGTGCCCCATAACGCTCGCGCGAACGGTGAAACGAAATTAAACGGCGCCGCCGCGGTAACCGTCACTGTCTGGCCGGGCTGAATCGCCGACGACGGCGTCCAGTCCTGACACGTCGGCGTCACCGCCGGAGAAACCGTCACCGTGAGGTCGCTGCCCTCGTTGCGGGCGCGGGCGGTGATGTTGTTCGGATCAGTGCACGCCGAACCGGTGGCTGCTTGGTGCATTGGAAACACCTGGGCGTAGACAGCGCCCTCGCGCGCACCGGTCTTGGTGCGGTTGTACGTCGCGAAAAGACGGGCGCCGTCGATCGTGCCGAGGGCCAGGATCAGCAGCAGCGGCAACGCCAATGCGAACTCGACCATGGCCGCGCCGCGTGACGTTCGTCTCATGCTCCACCTATCGGTACGCGAGGGCGAACAGATAAGGGTCGAACAGATAAGGGACCAAAGAGACTTCTTGTGCCCCAATCCTCAAGGCCCACCCCGGCCCGGCCGATTGTCTGGCTGGAGGTTGAGAAATGCCAGCTCGTAGAACTCTCATAATCGTTGCCGCCGTCGTCGCCGGGTTGCTGTCGGCCGCGGGTGCGTCGGCTTTCCTGTCGGGATCGGATCAGCGTGCGTACAAAGGTGCGACGCTCGTCAAGGTCTTCAAGGTGAGCAAGGACGTGGCCAAGGGCTACTCGGGTGACGACGCCATCTCTGGCGAGTTCGTCAAGTCCGACGAGATGCCCCAGGAATTCCGGCCCAGCACAGCCATCACCGACATCAATTCGTTGCGCGGCAAAGTGGCCGTCACCGGGCTGTCGGCCAACCAGGTGGTTGTCGACGGCATGTTCGTCGACCCGCGGGCTGCGCAGGTGACCGCCGCACAGCGGATCCCCGCAGGACAGGTCGCAGTGACGGTGACCGTCGACCAAGTCCACGGTGTCGCCGGGCTGTTGGTGCCGGGCGATCGCGTCAACATCATGGTCAACCTCGAAGGCGCGCAGCAGACGCTGTACCAAAACGTTCAGATCCTGTTCATCGGCGCCACCGCGGCGCCTGAAGCGGGCGATACGCAAGCCGTGGCCAATCCGGGCAGCGGTCTCTTGACCTTCGCGGTGCCGCAAGAGGCAGCCGAGAAGATCACCCTCGGATCTACGCAGCCTGGTGGTCTCTACCTCACGCTCGTACCGCCGGACTACAAGGCCACACCAATTCCCGCTGCCACCACTGGCAATCTGATGAACGGGGCTCCGACTCCGTACGCCCAGTGATGTTCAACCGGGGAGCGCGGCCATCGGAGCCGCGCGCCAAAACCCAGCCGCCCGGCACCGGGTTGCGGGTGGTCGTCGTCGAAGCGGACGGCGACATCACGGAGCGTCTGGTGGTGACCTGTCCCGAGTTCGACCTGGATCAGGTCAACCACGTCGACGACGCCATCAAGGGCGCGCTCGGCCCGACCATCGTCGTGCTCGGCCCCGACGCCAGCAACTCGGCGACGCTCGACCGGGTCGAGGAACTGCGCGACCTCTGTCCATCGTCTGAACTCACCGTGGTTGTCGCTGTCTCGAAGATCAACACGGCGCTGTTGCGGCGTGCATTGCGAGCTGGAATCAGCGACGTCGTCGACCTCAACGAGGCAGGCGATCTCGAAGGTGCGCTGCGTCGCGTTGCGTCACGAGCCGCGCAGCGGTTGGTGAGCACGAGCGCATCGGGACGGCGTGGGCGCGTGATCGCCGTGTTCTCTCCCAAGGGTGGTGTCGGCACCACCAGCGTCGCGATCAACATCGCGGCCCGGCGAGGCTCGGTCCCGAATGT
>JBEEFT010000035.1:0-23726 GCA_041166225.1 Actinomycetota bacterium
CTACTACAAACACTAAAACAACAACAACCTCATCAAATACATGCTCGACCAAGAGGCCGACGGCACGCACCTCGTCGGCAATGCCAACTCGAGTGGTCTGGCGTCGTCGGCGTTGCGGGCCTACGGACTCGTCCCCGACGCCAACGACGTTGCTGCCGGTGTGGCCTCGTTGCAGTTGACCAGCGGCGCGGACGCGGGCGCGATCGCGTTGAACAAGGCTGATCACGACGCCGCTGCGTCGTCAGGCATAAGTGACGCCAAGCGTCCCGTGTTCGAACGCACGACTCCCCAGGCCGTACTCGCTCTCGGATTGCCCAGCTACGTCGACCGCGGCGTGATCCCACCCGTCGAGCCGGCGCCCCACATCACGCTGTCGACGAACTCGGTGAAGGCGGGCGACTCGATCACGGTCACCGGCGGCGGCTTCGAGGCGGGCGAGCCGGTGAGCGGTGTAGTGCAGAGCGATCCGGTCGGCATCGGCTCGACCACGTCCGACGCCGCAGGTGAGATCGCGCTCACCTTCACAATGCCTGCATCGGTTCCCGCGGGCGCACACACGATCCGCTTTACGGGCGCCGATTCGGGGCTGGTGCTCACCGCGCCGGTGACCGTGGTCAGCTCGCAGGTCGCGGCCACAACGTCGACCACGCTGCGAGCGGCGGTGACGCCCGCACCGATTGCGCGCACCGGTAACGACAGCGGTGATCAGTCGGCAATCGGCTTCGCGCTGCTCGCCGCCGGCGGAGGGCTCGCGCTGATCGCCCGCCGCCGCCGGATCGTCTATCCGTTCAAGAAGTAACGGTGCGCGTGTATCGCGGCGCGGCAGTGGTAGCCCTCGCGCTGGCGGCGGCGCTCGCGGGCGCTTCCGGCTCACGTAGCCGGGCCCGCGCCGACGAGGCCAACGCCGAGTGCACCAACAACAACGACATCACTCTCGTCGTCGACTTCCAAGACCTCGGCGGTGGCGTCAACGTGCGATGCGCGCCGCAGCCCGTCGACAGCGGTCGCGCCGCGTTCTCGCGCACGAACACCGCGATGGACGACTACCAAGGCTTCGTCTGCAGGATCGCAGGGTTGCCCGAGGAAGGACCGTGTAACCGCTACCCGCCGGCGTCGGCGTACTGGGTGTACTGGGTCGCAGCGCGCGGCGGCTCGTGGTGCACCAGCAACACCGGCATGGACAGCCGCACGCCGCCGCCCGGGACGATCGAAGGGTGGTCGTTCGCGAAGAACAAGAAGAAAGCCTCGCTTCCGCCGCCGCGCTATCCGGTGCCCCCGCCCATCGCGGGGACCACTCCGCATCCACTGAACGACGGCGACTGCGACGCGACGACGTCGCCGACCACGACAACAACGCCGTCATCGCGACCGTCATCGCAATCGCCATCGCCCGGAGGCCCGCCCGCGACGTCGTCCGACGTCGGCGCTGCCGAACTGCCGACGAACACGACCGTGCGCGGTGACCACGGTTCGCGCGCAGCGTCGAGTTCGCCGGCGGGAAGCGGCGCGGGCGCGGGCACGTCGACATCGGTTTCGGCGCTGTTTGGGGTCGACGCAACCACGTCGACGTCGCGGGTGCCGTTCGGCGACGTCGACCTCACCGTGCGCCACGGCGACAAGGGCGGAGGTGGCGGGCTGCGCCGCTTCATCGTTTCCGTGCTTGGCATCGGCGCGGTAGCTGGTATCGGCTTCGGGCTGATTGCACTACAGCGGACTCGCCAGCTTTAGGCGACGGCTTGTTCGTCGGGTCGGTGTTCGGCTTCGAGGATGAGTAGGCCTTCGATGGCGGTGGCGTAGTCGGGGTGGTGTCCGTCCCAGTGCGGCACTGGGGTGTCGGGGGTGATGGCTTCGCCGGAGGCGCCGACGGTGGGGATGTCGCCGTCGGCGCGTACGGGCGGCGGGACGGGGAGTAGCCGTATGCCTTGGGGGTTGTAGAAGTGGAACCTCTGGT
Organism: Actinomycetota bacterium; assembly: GCA_041166225.1. Lineage (GTDB taxonomy): Bacteria > Actinomycetota > Acidimicrobiia > Acidimicrobiales > JACCXE01 > JACCXE01. The sequence goes on from JBEEFT010000035.1 coordinate 1,952, forward strand.
GCGGTGCGGGTTGGCAGGTGTAGCCGCGGTGGTGGATGGCGCGGTGGTGGACGCGGCACAGCAGTACGAGGTTGTCGATGTCGGTGGGCCCGCCGTGTTCCCATTCCTGCACGTGGTGGGCGTCGACGAAGACGCGTTGCGTGCAACCGGGGAAGCGGCAGCCGCCGTCGCGCGCGAGCAGGGCGCGGCGTTGGGCGACGGTGGGGTCGCGGGTTTTGCGACCCATGGCGAGTGGTTCGCCTTCGCCGCCGAACAGGATCGTGGCCTGCGCGGCGTCGCAGAGCACGGCGCCGGCTTCGTTGTCGGTGAGTTCGGGGCCGTCGTCGAGTGTCGCGGTGCCGGTGGCCGCGTTGACATGGACGAGCACCATGTGGCGGTCGCCTCCGGCGACGGGAGTCGGACCGTGGGCGAGGGTCGTCTCGGCCATCGCGACGAGCGCGTCGGCCGCAGTGGGCTTCAGCGCGTCGGGTTCGCAAAGCGGCTCCGCGGAGCCGCTTTCCAACACGACGTCACCTTGGCCGCCGAGCGCGTCGCGGGCTGAACGCAACGCGGCGAGCACCAACGCACCGTCTTCGGGGGTGAGACGGGCCCGCAACACGAATGACCCATCGTCGTCATACCCCCACGTCACGTAACGGGCGTCTCCAGCGCTGCGGTCGACGGAGCGACGTCCCGCCGCCACTCGTTCGATTTGCGCGGCGGTCGCGCAGTGCGCCCACTCGACCAGTTGCGCCTCGGTTTCGGGCGTCGCCACCCTGACGATCGCGCGCGTCTTCGAATAGGACAGCGTGCCTTCTGCGAACGCCGCGCGCACCAACGGCAACTCCTCGAGACGACGCGCGACGCGCACGTGATCACGGCCCGTGCGCAGGCTGATCCCGCAGCGCCAGTTCAAGAAGTGCGCCGTGGACCGGCACTCCCACGATTCGAAACCGGCGCGTCGGTCGAACTCGGCGACCAGCAACAACCACGCGCACATCGCGGCGTCGATGCGCGCCGCGCCCTGAGTGATCTCGTCTTCCAACTCGGTCAGCGGGCGCTCTATCATGCCTCAATTCTAGCCGAACACCAGTTCGAATCAAAGGTGTAACACCCTGTAGGCACACTCTTGTCGGCTGCCATTTCGGCGCTCATTGTCGGCCGATCGCCGACCTTTCAACCCGGCTCAAATGGAGTCAATCGGGAATGGCAATTTGTAGTTTTTGCGAGCAGGAAATGGCGACCGCGCCCTCGTGCACGGTGAAGGCGTTGCATCGCGACGGTTTCGCGTACCCGTTACCGCGGGCGACGCGATATTGGGCACGACAAGGCCGTTGCGGTGACTGCAACGTCTTGGTCGGGCAGGCGCACCACCTGGGTTGCGACGTCGCTCGCTGCCCGGTGTGCCGGGGGCAACTTCTAAGTTGTGGGTGCCGCTTCGACGAAGACCCGCCGGCCGAGTTCGATGACGACGACGAATGGTGACTACGGCGTCGGCACCTCGTCGGGCAGCAGCCGCTCGGCCTTCAGTTCCGTCCACAATTCGGTGGGGATCGGTTGGTCGAACGCCGCGTTGTTGGCGGCGACTTCGGCTGGCGAGCGCATGCCGACGAGGACGGTCGCAACGGCGGGATGGCCGAGCGCGAACTGGATGGCGGCGGCGTTGAGCGCTACGTCGTAACGCGCGCACACGGCCTGCATACGACGGGCGCGCTCGAGCACCGCGGGCGACGCCGGTGCGTAGGCGTACGTCGCGCCGTCGATCGGGTCGGCGAGGACGCCGGTGTTGAACACGGCGGCGGCGATCACCGCGGTCGCGGTCTGTTCGCACAACGGGAGGAGTTCGGTGAGGCCGTTCTGATTCAGCATCGTGTACTGACCCGCCAGCAACACGCAGTCGATGTCGGCCTCGCGCACGATGCGAGTGAGCGGTTCGGCGAAATTCATGCCAGCACCGATCGCGCCGACCACGCCTTCGTCACGCCAGCGTCGCAGCGCGGGGAATGCTTCGTCGATCGCTTGGTCGAGATGGTCGTCGGGGTCGTGTACGTGCACGATGTCGACGCGGTCGAGACCAAGACGCGTGAGGCTCGCTTCGAGCGAACGGTGCACGCCGTCGGCTGAGAAATCGAAGACGGGATGAAACGCGGGTGTGTCTTCGAAGATCGACGCTTCCTTCGGCGCACCGGGTGGGTTCGGCTCGAGGAGCCGACCGACTTTCGTGGCGACGCGAAAACGGTCCCGCGGGACCGTCCGCAGCACTTCGCCCAGTCGCGTCTCTGAGAGGCCCACGCCGTAGAGCGGTGCGGTGTCGAACAATGTGACGCCCGCGTCGAGCGCGGCGACGACCGTGGCGCGGGCGTCGGCCGGGTCGACGCCGCGGTACAGGTTCCCGAGCGGCGCGCAGCCCAGGCTCAGGCGGCTGACGTCGAGATCGGCGATCACGCGACCGCTCGTTGCGCGGCGGCATGCATCCGTTGACACGCCTCTGGCGCGGTCAGTTCGCCGCGCAACGCCGCGTTGATCGCGCGCCATCCGGCGTCCTCGATTTCGTCGAAGCGTTCGAGGTGGGGGTACGTGATCATCGCCGTGGCAATCGTGTCTTGTGTGACGGCGAGACGCGCCGCGTCGGTGATGTCGACGGGAGCCCGGGCGGCCAGGGCGCCGACGTGCGCGGGTATTCCGCTCTCGCACCGCTGGGTCTCGAACGAGCAGAGCGTGTTCACAAATGCCGCCGCTCGCGGCAGATCCGCGCAGGTCGTGGGGATTGCCCACGCGTGACAACCTGAGTACGAGACGCCGCCCGGGTACGTCGCCGGTTGCAGCGCGGCGTATACGGGCGACCGCCGAATCGCGTCATATCCACCCGGCCACGCCGCTGCGCAATCGACGCGGCCCTCGAGCAACGCGTGGTCGACCTGGTCGTAGTGCCAGTCGACGACCTCACGCGGTCCGCGCGCCGCGAGCGCGCACAACGTGTCGATCGCGGCCTCGGCGATCGCACCCGTCATCGTCGGGCGCAACGCGTCGTCGAACAGCGCGCCACCTGCGCCCACAACGAGTTCGAAGAACAACCCGAACAGGCCCGACTCCCGTCCGGTGAAGCCGAACACCGCGGGGCCCTCGACGAGGTCGGCCCACGTCGTCGGGGCCGACGCCATCCGGTCGGTGCGCCACCACAACACGCGCACGTCGATATTGCGCGGCGCGCACAACACGTCACCGTTGAACGAACAGAGTTCCACCGCCTTGGGCGCCAACGCCGAAGTGTCGACGAGGTCGTTCAGCGGGGTCAGCCATTGGCTTTGTGACGGCGCGTACTTGCCGTGCGTCGACAACACGTCGATACGTTCGCCGGCCGCCAGCATCTCGCCGACCGCGGCGTTCAACGTGGGGTGATCGGCGTGCACGACGACCTCGACCTCGTCGCGGAATGGTTCGTACAACGAGTCGTACATCGGGCCGCCGACGAGCGCGACCCGGAGGCGGTCAGCCACTCGCGCGCGCGGCCCACACGGCGCCGCCCGGGAACACGTAGTCGCGCACGCTGTCGGCCTTCATCTCCAAGCCGAAGCCGGGGTCCGTCGGTGCGATGTAGTGCCCGTCGCGCACCTGCAGCTCGGTGACGAAGTGTTCGTGCAGATGTCCGGCGTACTCGATCATGCGATCGTCGTTGCGGCCCGATACACGCAGGTAGTCGAACATCGAGAAGTGCTGTACGTGTTGGCACAGCCCGATACCGCCGGCGTGTGGACACACAGGCACGCCGAACTTCGCCGCGAGCAACAGCACGGCGATCACCTCGTTCACCCCGCCGAGGCGGCACCCGTCGATCTGCGCGATGTCCATGCCGCCGCTCTGGAAGAACTGCTTGAACATGATGCGGTTGTGACAGTGCTCGCCGGTCGCCACCTGAATCGGGTGCACCGCTTGCGCGATGCGCGCGTGGCCGAGGATGTCATCGGGCGACGTCGGCTCCTCGATCCACCACGGGTCGGCGCCTTTGAGCGCGAGGGTCCAGTCGATCGCCTCGTCGACGTCCCACACCTGGTTCGCGTCGATCAATAGCCGTCGGTCGGGGCCGAGTTCTTCGCGCAACACCATCGTTCGGCGGATGTCGTCGTCGCGATCGCGACCGACCTTCATCTTCAACGCGCTCCACCCGTCGGCCAGGGCGTCGCGCGTCTTCGATCGGATCAGGTCGTCGGGATAGCCAAGCCACCCGGCTGACGTGATGTATGCCGGGTACCCGTTGGCGCGCAGGTCGGCCTCGCGATCAGCAGCGCCGCCCTCCGTCGCCTTCACTATCGCCAGAGCCTCGTCGCGCGTGAGCGCGTCGGTGATGTGGCGGAAGTCCACCGCGGCCACGATCTGCTCGGCGGGCAGATCGCTCAGGTACTTCCACAGCGGTTTGCCCGCACGCCGTGCGAACAGGTCCCACACTGCGTTCACCACCGCCGCCGTCGCGAGATGGATCACGCCCTTCTCGGGCCCAAGCCAGCGCAACTGACTGTCGCCCGCGACGGAGCGCCAGAACGCTCCCGTGTCGGCTTCGAGCGCGTCGATGCTTTGACCCACGACGCAGTGCCGCATCGCTTCGATCGCGGCGCAACAGACCTCGGTGCCGCGTCCGATCGTGAATGTCATCCCGTGGCCGCGCAGGCCGGGCTGGTCCGTTTCGAGAACCACGTACGCCGCCGAGTAGTCGGGGTCGGGGTTCATGGCGTCGGAGCCGTCGAGCAGGTCGGAGGTGGGGAAGCGCAGGTCGTACACCGACATGCCGGTTATGCGCGCGTAGGCCACGAGGCGGCATCATGCCAGCGATGCCCACGACGAAGCCGCCCAACGTCGTGGTGATGATGATGGACGACCTCGCGTACGGGGATCTGGCCTGTCACGGAAACCCGTACGTGAAGACGCCCGTGCTCGACGTGCTGCACGACGAGAGCGTGCGCCTCACGCGGTACTCAAGCGGACCGATGTGCACGCCGGCGCGCGCCTCGCTGATGACGGGCCGGTACCACTTGCGCACCCGAGCGATCGACACGTTCTGCGGGCGTTCGATGATCGACCCCGGCGAAGTGACCCTCGGCCATGTGCTGCAGCGCGCCGGGTACCGCACCGGTGCGTTCGGCAAGTGGCACCTCGGCGACGCCTACCCGATGCGGGCGTGCGACCTCGGCTTCCACGAGACGCTCATGCACAACGCCGGCGGTATCGGTCAACCCGGCGACCACCGCGAGAACCACTGGCGCGAAGGCGAGTCGTACTACGACCCGGTCCTGCACCGCGGGGGAGTTCCCGAACGGACGAGCGGCTACTGCACCGATGTGTTCGTCGACGAGACGATCGCGTTCATCGAGGAACATCACGACGCGCCGTTCTTCGCTTATTTCGCGACCAACGCACCGCATACACCGCTCGAAGTTCCCGAACAGTGGGTTGCGCCTTACCGCGCCATCGCAGCGCTCGGCGAAACCCACGCCCGCCTCTACGGCATGGTCGCCAACATCGACTGGAACATCGGCCGGATCCTGGCTGCGCTCGGCGACCGCGACCTCACACACAACACGATCGTCGTGTACACGAGCGACCACGGACCTTGCCCGTCGGCGCGTGACTACACGCAGCCGCCCGACAAGCAACAGCGCTTCAATGCGGGCCTGCGCGGTGAGAAGGGATCCCTGTACGACGGCGCCGTGAAAGTGCCGAGCTTCTGGCGGTGGCCTGCGGGTGGTGTGGGTGGCGACCGCGGACGCGACGACGCGCGCATCGCGTCGCCGATCGACGTGTTGCCCACGATCGCGGCCGCGACCGGCGCGGCGGTGTTCGACGACGTTTCGCTCGACGGCATCGACCTGCTCCCGCAGCTTCGCGACGCCGATGCGCCCGCGCCGGACCGCAACATCTACTTGCAGTGGCATCGCGGCAACCAGCCCGAGCGCTATCGGAACTACGCCGTTGTCACCCAGCGGTACAAGTTGCACCGGCCCGAGCCATCGAAGCCCGACGAGCTGTACGACCTCGTTGCGGATCCTTTTGAAACCCACGACATCGCACCTGCGCACACCCCTGTCGTCGAACAGTTGCGGGCCGCGTACGACGCGTGGTTCGACAACATCGAGGCGACGCGTCCCGACCCGTTCGCCGCGCCCCGCATAGTGATCGGCGCCGTAGGCGAAGACCACGTGGTCTTGACGCGCCAGGACTGGCGCATCGACGACGGTGCCGCAGATATGGGTGAGCTCGCGGGATGGATGGCCACCACGCAGGGCTGGTTTGAAGTCGACATCGTGCGCGCCACCGCGGCGCGCGTCGAGGTCCGCCTCGACGCGTTCGTGTGGTCGCGTCCCGACATTCACGCCACGGTCAACCTGCGCGTCGGTGATCACACGTACAGCCAGCCGTGGGTGTTGCAGGTGACCTGTTACGCGTTCGCGATCGACCTGGCGGCCGGGGCCACCCAAGTCGAGGCGTGGGCCGACGGCGGGCCCACCGGCCGTCGCTCAGCGCTTTACGTCGACGTGCTTACGCGCGCTTTCGCCGCGCGTTAGCGACCGCAGAGCGGCCCACTAGCCACTTCACCTTCGGCGCACGAATGTGGGAGGCCGGTGCGGTGGAGTCACGGTCGATCACGCGTTTCATCGCTTCGCGCTTTTCGGCGCCGTCGACGGTGACGACCACGGTGTCGCCGAGCGCAATGCCGGCGTAGGTCAGCGTGCGCCGGGGATGCGGGTTTTCGCCGGCGGGATCCTCGTTGTCGACGACGTATCGGGTCTTCGGCGCGTTGAGGGCGTCGGACCCGGGAAAGAGCGACGCCGTGTGCCCGTCGGGTCCGAGGCCGAGGTGAATCAGGTCGAGTGGCGCCGCGCTGCGCACGAGCGCGTCGTAGGAGCCCGCATTGGATTCGATGCGCATCGGAAAAACGCCGCGCACGGGCGGCACCCGGTTGATCAGCGCCTCGCGCACCATGTTCTCGTTCGAGTCCGGGTGCCGGCGCGGCACGAGTCGTTCGTCGCCCCAGTAGATGTCGACGGTCGACCAGTCGATTTCCTCGGCACCCTCACGGGCCAGTCGCTGGTAACACCGCTTGGCCAGGTCGCCACCGGATACGACCAGGCTGAAATACGCCCGGGGCCGACGGTGCCACGCGTCGATGACCAACTCGGTGAACGCGCCCGCGACGTCGTCGACGACGATCAGTTCTCCCGGCATCGCTGCTCAGTCGGTGAGTGGCTGATGCCAGTGGTTGCCGTCGCGCGCGATCAACCGGTCGGCGGCCGCCGGGCCCCACGTGCCGGCCTTGTATTTCGCGACGGGCGTATCCATTTCTTGCCACGCGCGCAGAATGGGGTCGCAAATCCGCCAGGCCTCGCGCACCTCGTCCGACCGAATGAACAGCGTCGGGTCACCGGTCAGCGCGTCCAACAACAGCCGCTCGTAGGCCTCGGGGGACGGTTCGGAAAACGTGTCCGCGTACGAGAAGTCCATGTTGACGGACCGCACCTCGAACTCTTGGCCGGGCACCTTCGCTCCGAAACGCAACGTGATGCCCTCGTCGGGTTGCACGCGCACGACGAGAAGGTTCGCGTGCAGACCCTTGGCGTTGGTCGCCGTGAACGGCAAGTGCGGAACTTCGTTGAACTCGAAGACGATTTCGGTTGCATGCTTCTTCAAGCGTTTGCCGGTACGCAGATAGAACGGCACGCCCGCCCACCGCCAGTTGTCGACGGTAAGGCGAACCGCGACGAAGGTTTCGGTCTTGCTGCCCGAAGCCACATCGTCTTCGGAGGTGTAGCCGATCGCCTTGTCGCCGAGGATCGTCCCTGCGGTGTATTGGCCCCGCACCGTGTTCGCTTCGGCCTCCTCCGCAGTGAGGATGTCGACCGCCTTCAGGAGCTTCACCTTCTCGTCACGAATTTCTTCGGGTGAGATCCGAGTGGGCGACTCCATCGCACTGAGTGCGAGCACCTGCAGAACGTGGTTCTGCAGGATGTCGCGCAACGCTCCCGCCGTTTCGTAAAAGCCGGCGCGGTGGCCTACGCCCAGAGTCTCGGCCACGGTGATCTGGACGTTGTCGACGTACCGACGGTTCCAGATGGGCTCGAAGATCGCGTTGGCGAAGCGCAGCGCCAACATGTTCTGCACGGTTTCCTTGCCCAGGTAGTGGTCGATACGGAACACGTTCGATTCGTCGAACGATGCGTGCACAACCTTGTCGAGTTCCTCGGCGCTCTTGAGGTCGTGGCCGTACGGCTTCTCGATGACCACGCGGGCAAAGGTGCCGTCGTCTGCAGGCCGATTGAGCCCGCTGCTGCCGAGTTGGGCAACGACGAGCGGGAACACCGACGGGGTGGTGGCCAGATAGAAGATGCGGTTGCCGCCGGTCCCACCGTTGGCGTCGCATTCGTGCAGCACGTTGGCTAACTCGGCGTAGGTCGAATCGGCGTCGTAATTGCCCGTGACGTACCGGAAGCGCTTGACGACGTCGTTCCATCCGTCGCCGCCTTTTGGCGCGCACTCCAGCACGTGGTCTTGGAATTGGGCGTCGCTCATCTCCGTGCGGGCGCAGCCGATGAGGGTGAAGCCGTGGGGCAGGAATCCGCCGGCGTGCAATTCGGCGATCGCCGGTATCAGCTTGCGCGCCGTGAGGTCGCCCGAGGCGCCCATCACCACGAGCGCCGCGGGTGGCGCGTGCCGGCTCATGCTTTCGGGTCGGGGTGGGTGGCGGTGTCTTCCATCAGGACTGCGTGCCCCCCGAATTGATTCCGCAGCGCCGCGAGCAAGCGCGGTCCGAACGCGTTGACGTCGCGCGTGGCAAAGCGCGCGTACAGCGACGCGGTGATTACCGGCAGCGGGATCGCGCGGTTGACCGCGTCTTCCACGGTCCAGCGGCCCTCGCCCGAATCGGCCACGACCGGTTGGATCTCAGCCAGGGTCGGCGCGTCGGCCAGCGCCCGCTCGGCCAAGTCGAGCAACCAGGAACGCACGACGGACCCGTGCTGCCAGACCTGGGAAATCTGGTGCAGGTCGAGCTTGAACTCCTCGGCGGCCGCCATCAATTCGAAGCCTTCAGCGTAGGCCTGCATCAGGCCGTACTCGATGCCGTTGTGCACCATCTTCACGTAGTGACCGGCGCCGGCGGGGCCAACGTGCGCGTAGCCGTCGGGTGGGGCAAGAGCCTCGAAAACCGGGCGTACCGTTTCCACCGGGTCGGCTTCGCCGCCGACCATCAAGCAAAACCCATTCTCCAAACCCCACACGCCGCCGCTGACGCCGGCGTCGAGAAAGTTGATGCCGCGCTCTTGCAACGACATCGCCGACGCGACGCCGTCGGTGAAGCGTGAGTTGCCGCCGTCGACGATGATGTCGCCGGGCTGCATGAGGGCCGCGACCTGGTTGATGGTGTCCTGCGTGATCGTTCCGGCTGGCAGCATCAACCACGCAACGCGCGGCGCGTCGAGTTGTTTGATCGCATCTTCGAGCGAGGTCGCACCAATCGCTCCATCGGCCTGTATCTCGGCCACCGAATCGGGGTTGACGTCGAAGCCGACGACTTCGTGGCCGGCTTGCACCAACCGGCGCGTCATGTTCGCGCCCATCTTGCCGAGGCCCACCATCGCTAGACGCATCTGTGCGGTCTCCTAGTTAATTTCGGCGAAGTCGTCGGCGGCAACGCGCAGCACGCGTCGGCCGTGTTCCACCAAGCTCTGATGGTCGCCAATCGCTTGCGCGTTGATCAGCGTGCCGAAGTCGTAGTCGAAGCCGGGGATCGCCAACTCAAAGCGCGGCGAACGCGGCACGATCTGCACGGCGACCACCGAGTTCGGCCCGCCCTTGTGCAGCTGGCCAGTGGAGTGCAGGAATCGGGGCCCGTAGCCGGCGGTCACGGCGACCCCGCCGAACGCGTCGCGAATTTGCACCCGCGCTTGTTCGAGACCGAACGCGTCGCCGTAGGGCATGTAGGCCTGGAGCGACACGTAGTCACCCTCGCGCAGGTTCTCGCGCAGCCACGGGGTTACGTCGTCGGGGCTCACGGTGTCGATCGATGGCAGCGGCAAGCTTTCGAGCACGCGCTTGGTGTTGGCCTTGCTCTCAGCAACGTTCGGCTCGTCGAAGGGGTCGACGTCGATGGCGTGACCGGCGGCCGCGGTGGCGAGCTCCCACCAGAAGAACGCGGCGCCGAGGTCTTTGGGCGCCTCGAGCGTGACGTCCATCGGGTGACGGTCGTTCCCCTTCTCGGCGACCGTGGTCGGTATCGGCACGACGCCCTTGCCCTTCTTGCCCAAGCTCTCGGCGATCAACTGCTCGACCCACAGGCCGAACTCGGCGAAGGGCTCGGGCACCCGGATCGTCGCCTTGTCTTGGCCGTCGGTCGCGGCGCGGCCCATGTCGAGCCCGGCGGCGACGGCTTCGGTGGCGTCGACGTTGCGCGCCGCTTCGAGCAGTTCGGCGATGTCGTAACCGAGCAGCGCTGCGGGCACCAGGCCGAAGTACGACAACACGGAGTACCGGCCACCGATGTCGGGGTCGTTGCGAAAGATGCGGCCGAAGCCGCGCTCGCTAGCGAGTTGATCGAGTCCCGTTCCCGGGTCGGTTATAGCGACGTAGCGCGACGGGTCGGGCTGAACTTCCCAACAGCGTGCGAGCAGCGTTTGGATCTCGAGGGTGCCGCCCGACTTCGACGACACGACGATCAACGCGTCGTCGAGCTTGTCGGTGTGTCGGGCGACGGTGCTCGGCTCGGTGGTGTCCAGCACCGTGAGTTGCAATGACCCCGTGGCGGCGCGCAGTACCTCGGGCCCGAGTGACGATCCGCCCATCCCGAGCAGCAGCGCGTGCGACCGTTCGAACCCGTCGGCCCAGGCCCGTAGGTCGTCGGCTTCACGGGCGAGCGCGTCGATTGTGCGCACCCAGCCCAGGCGCGTTTCGGCCACGTTGGGCGACGGCCACAGCGTCGTGTCGCCGTCGAGGAGTCGGGAAGCGATCGCCGCGGCGGAATCCATCAACCCTGAACGTATATCCCCCGTGCCGAAGCGCTAGCCGCGGGCATGATGGGCGGCCGTATGGGGGAGTTCGAAAAAGCGGCGCGCCAGTGGCGTGAGGAGGGCTGGGTGCTGGTTGACGGGGTCGTTCCCGAAGCCGACGTCGACGCCGTTCGCGAGGACCTCGCCCGGCTCTATGGCACCGACTCCTTCGACGATTACAACCGGGTTGGTTTCTTCGGAGATGGCCCCGCTGAGGGCAAACGGTTCCGGAGTTCGCAGTTCAACGGCATGCGCGGCTTTCCTTTTGCCGGTTCGGGCGCGTTGAACAATTTGTTCGTTCACCCACGGCTGAGCGCGTTCGCTACAGCGGCGATGCAGAGCAACGACCTGCGGATCTATCAAGCGGCCGTGTGGGGCAAGTGGGCCGGCGACGTCAACTACGAGCAGCCGCTGCACCAAGACGGCAATCACTCGTTGCTACCACCGCGTATGGAGCCCGGCTTCTGGCACCTCGAGGGGTTCTTGTACCTCTCCGACGTCGACGAAGACGCCGCGCCGCCGCGCCTCGTGCCGAGATCACGCACACGCGGTGTCGCCTACGACGACCTGTATGAACACGAAGTGGTCGCCACCGGCAAGCGTGGCTCGCTTTTGGCGTATCGCTCCGACGTGTGGCACCGCGGTACCGACTTCACGCGCGCCTACGCGTCGCGCTTCGTGATGGTGATCAGCTACAAGCTGGCCGGCCAGGATTGGTTCGGTTACGACGCGTTCCCGCGTCTGGGCAACAACGCGCAGTTCGCCGCGTTCGTCGCCGGTAAGACGCCCGACGAACTTGCCTTGTTCGGCATTCCGCGACCCGGCCAGGCGTACTGGAACGCGGAAACCGTCGACGCGATGGCGGCCAAATACCCCGGACTCGACGTGACGCCTTGGCGCAATGCTCTGCGCCCGCGTTAATCGCTGACGGCACTGAACGCGACGACGTTCGTCGGCGTCACGCGGATCAGCAGCTCACCTTTCACACCGTTGCGGCGCCCGAACTCCTCGGCGCGGTCGGCGCCCATGTAGCGCCCGCCGATCTTCGTGGCCCAGGCGACGAGTTCGTCGAAGTCCTCGCTGACGCGTGCGATCCCTTGGATCGTCACGAATGAAAACGGGGGCTGGTCGTCGTCGACGGCGATCGCAACGCGCGGGTCGCGCGTAATGGCTCGGCCCTTCACGGTCGACTCGTGGGTGGTGAACATGACGTCGTCGCCGTCGAGCACGAACCAGATCGGGGCGACGTGCGGCGCACCACTCTTCTGCACGGTCGCGACCTTGCCCGTGCGGGTGCCGTGCATGAGAAACGCCCGGCGCTCGTCGTCGGTCATGGGATGCGCCATCGCCGGAAACCGTAACGTCGTACTCGTGAACATCGCGCTGCTGCTGTCGAGCCTGGGTCTCGGGCTACGCCACGGCGTCGACTGGGATCACATCGCCGCGATCACCGACATCACCGGTGCGGAACACCAGAAGCGCCGCGCCGCGTTCCTGGCGCTCCTGTACGCACTGGGGCACGGCGCTGCGGTGATGGGTCTCGGCGGCGTGGCGATCATCGCGGGTGAGCGCCTACCCAACTGGATCGACCCGGTGATGGAGCGCGTGGTCGGCGCGACGCTGCTGCTGCTTGCCGTATTACTCGTGCACAGCCTTCGTCGCGGCGACACGACGCGCGTGAGCCGAGGCGTGTTGCTGTTCGGAGCGTTGGCCGCAGCGCGCGACCGGTTGCGGCGCAGCGCGCGCGTCGAGGTCCGACATGCGCATGCGCACTGCCATGACCGCCGCCACGAGCATGGACACGCGCACATCGACGCGCTGGAGGAGACGCACGCGCCGGTGATCACCGCGCACAAGCACGCGCACGTGCACGCGGTCGACGTCACTTCGTATTCCTCACGGGGAGCAGTGGCCGTTGGGTTGTTACACGGCGTCGGCGCCGAGACCGGAACCCAGGCGCTCGTACTCGTGAGCGCGGCGGGCGTGGCCTCGACGGCGGCGGGCGTTGCCGTGCTTGGCGCGTTCGTGATTGGCATCGTCGCGACAACCGCGTTGATCGCGCTGGGCACCGCGTTGGGTTGGAAACTGCTTTCGGGTCGTGGACGGGCCTACACGTACCTCACGATAGGTACCGCCGTTGCGAGCGCTGCTGTGGGTCTCATGTACGTCAGCGGTCAATCGGGCACTTTGCCGGGAATCCTCGGCGGCTAGTACCGGAGCGGATCGGGCATACCCTTGCCCACTAATGGCGAAGTTCCTGCTCCGTCGCTTCGTCAACTACCTCATCCTCGTCGCGCTTGCGACGTCGCTCGGCTACATGGTCGCCGCCACGTCGTTGCATCCGCGCTCGAACTTCGAGGGACGCAACCCCCCGCCGCCGAAGGCGTCTGTAGACGCCAAGCTCGACGCGTTGAACATGAACAACGAGACGCCCGTCCTCACCCGGTTTGAGCGGTGGGCCGTTCCTGCGCTGCACGGCGACTTCGGCAAGACCATCGACGGCCAGAAGGTGTCGACCGAGATGGGTCGACGAATGGGCGTGACACTGCGCCTGTTGTTAATTGGCTCAGTGATCGGCGGTGTGCTCGGCGTCGCCCTAGGCGTGGTCAGCGCAGTGAAGCAGTATCAGTTCACCGACTACTCAGCCACGATCGCTTCGTTCGTCGTGCTCTCGATCCCCGTGTTCCTGCTTGCGGTGTTGTTGAAGGTCGGCGCACTCAACGTCAACAACCACGTCGGTCACACGCTGCTGTATTACACGGGCGAGAAGACGCCGGGCCTGGGCGGGGGCGTGTGGACGCATTTCACCGACCGCTTCCAGCACTTCGTGCTGCCGACGCTGAGTCTGGTTCTCGGACAGATCGCGTTTTACAGCCGGTATCAACGCAGCGCGATGCTCGACGTGTTGGGCAGCGACTTCTTGCGCACTGCGCAAGCCAAGGGTCTGCGCCGGCGCGACGCGCTCATAAAGCATGGGCTGCGCACCGCGCTGATCCCGATGGCCACGTTCTTCGCGTACGAGTTCGGGCTGCTGCTGACCGGAGCCGTGTTCACTGAAAAAATCTTCGGGTGGCACGGGATGGGTGAGTGGTTTGTCGACTCCGTCACCAAGAACGACGTGAACACCGTTGCCGTGGTCACCGCTTTCTCGGCCGTTCTCGTACTGATCGCGGGGATGATCGCTGACCTCGCGTACGCCGCGCTCGACCCGAGGGTCCGGATCTAGCCGTGCCCGCCGAGATCGAGCCCAGCCCCGCGATCGCCGTAGAAGCGGCCCTCGTCGAAGACCTCGAGGACGTCACGCGTGGTCGCTTGGTGCTGCGCCGCTTCCTGCGCAAGAAGATCGCGGTCGGCGGCCTGATCGTGTTGGTCCTGCTGATCGCGTTCGCGTTTGGTGGCCCCTATCTGTCGAAGTGGGACTACCGCTCGACCGACTACAACTCGTTTCTGCAGAAGCCGTCGTCGACGCACTGGTTCGGCACGACGCAGATCGGTCAAGACGTTTACGCCCAGACACTGCGCGGTCTTCAGAAGTCGCTCGTCATCGGCTTGCTGACTGCGTTCTTCTCGACTGGTCTCGCCGCCGCGGTCGGGGCATCTGCCGGCTATTTCGGGGGATGGACAGACCGCGTGCTGATGTGGTTCGTCGACCTGCTGTTGGTGCTGCCCCAGTTCCTCATCATCGCGATCCTGAGCCCGAGCTTCCGGGGCAAGACGTGGCTTGTGTTCGTGTTTCTGCTCGCCGCATTCAGCTGGATGGTTACCGCCCGCATCGTGCGGGGACTCACGCTGAGCCTGAAAGAGCAAGAGTTCGTGCAGGCGGCGCGGTTTACTGGCGTCCCGGCGCGGAAAATCATCTTCCGGCACCTGTTGCCGAACATGTCGTCGTTCTTGATCATCGACGCCACGCTCAATGTCGGCGGTGCGATTCTCGCCGAAACCGGGTTGAGTTATTTCGGCTTCGGCGTGCAGTCGCCCGATGTGTCGCTAGGCACGCTCATCGCCGCGGGAACCCGGTCGGCCATCACGTTCCCGTGGTTGTTCCTCTTCGCGGGTGGCGCGCTCATCATCACGGTCCTGTCCGTGAGTGTGATCGGCGACGGGCTGCGCGACGCGCTCGATCCGAACTCAGCCACCTCGATCAAGCCATGACGTTTTCAGTCTCGGACGATCCTGTCCTGCGCGTCAACGATCTGGTTGTCGACTTTCCCAGCGAGGCGGGCACCGTCAACGCGGTGCGCAACGTGTCCTACGAAGTCGCGCGGGGCGAAGTGTTCGGCGTCGTCGGCGAATCTGGGTCGGGCAAATCGGTATCTGCGCTCGCCGTACTCGGACTGTTGCCGAACTCGGCCCGCGTGTCGGGGTCCGTCACGTTCCGCGGCCGCGAACTAC
Organism: Actinomycetota bacterium; assembly: GCA_041166225.1. GTDB lineage: Bacteria > Actinomycetota > Acidimicrobiia > Acidimicrobiales > JACCXE01 > JACCXE01. Next base: position 17,350 of record JBEEFT010000035.1, read on the forward strand.
TCGGCCTCGGCGACGCGGAGATGTCGGCGATCCGGGGCCGCAACATCTCAATCGTCTTCCAGGACCCGCTCTCGGCCTTGACCCCCGTCTATACCGTCGGCCAACAGATTGTGGAGGCGGTCCGCGTCCACAACGACGTGTCCCGCGACGATGCCGAGAAGCGCGCGATCGAACTGCTTGATCTCGTCGGCATTCCTCACCCCGCCGAGCGGGTGCGCAACTTTCCGCACGAGTTCTCGGGCGGCATGCGTCAGCGCGTGATGATCGCGATGGCGATCGCCAACAACCCCGACGTGATCATCGCGGACGAGCCGACGACCGCGCTCGACGTCACGATTCAGGCGCAGGTGCTCGAGGTGCTCGAACGCGCGCAGGAGGCAACCGGCGCCGCGATCGTGATGATCACCCACGACCTCGGCGTTGTCGCCGGCTTCGCCGACCGGGTGATGGTGATGTACGCGGGGAAGCCCGTGGAGACGGGCACCGTCGACGACATCTTCTACCGGCCGCGCATGCCGTATACGCTCGGATTGCTTGGTTCGCTGCCGCGGGCCGACGCGTCGGGCCGCGATCCACTCACACCGGTGGAGGGCAGCCCGCCATCGCTGGTCGCGTTGCCCGCGGGGTGTCCGTTCGCTCCGAGGTGTCCGTTGAAAATCGAGGTGTGCGAACAGGCTGAGCCGCCGCTGTACATCACCGACGATCCGAACCATCGCAGCGCCTGCCACCGATGGGAAGTGCTGGCCGAGACGAACCCGGCACCGAGCGAGGTGTTCGCCGCACCGCCACCGCCGCCGCGGCCCGACGAGGCGACCCGCGATCATCGCCCGGTGGTGCTCGAAGTAGATGGTCTGGTGCGGGAGTACCCGCTGACCCGCGGCACGATCTTTCGCCGCCAAGTAGGCGCCGTTGCCGCGGTCGACGGCATCAGCTTCGACATCCGCGAGGGCGAGACGCTCGGGCTCGTCGGCGAGTCGGGCTGCGGCAAGACGACCACGATCAACGAGATACTCACGCTCGCCAAACCGACGCGGGGGCGCATCAGCGTGCTCGGTCACGAAACGTCGTCGCTCACGAACGCCGAACGCCACGAACTGCGCCGAGACGTGTCGGTCGTGTTCCAAGACCCGATGGCTTCGCTCGACCCTAAGCTGCCGATCAGCGACATCCTCAGCGAAGGCCTGTCCACCTTCGGTGTGCCCAAAGCTGAGCGGGGTCCGCGGGTCCGCGAGTTGCTGCACCTCGTGGGCCTGTCGCCTTCGCACGCGAGTCGCTACCCCCACGAATTCTCAGGCGGCCAGCGTCAGCGCGTTGGCATCGCGCGTGCGCTCGCGCTGCAACCGAAGTTGGTGATCCTCGACGAGCCGGTGTCGGCCCTCGACGTATCGATTCGCGCTGGCATCATCAACCTTCTCGAGCAACTGCGGTCCACGCTGCGCCTGTCGTATCTGTTTGTCGCCCACGACCTGTCCGTAGTGCGCCACAGTGCCGATCGAGTCGCGGTGATGTATCTCGGCCGCATCGTCGAGATCGGTGCCGTGGCGCCAGTGTTCGCCCACCCGGCCCATCCCTACACGCAAGCGTTGCTGTCGGCGGTGCCGCTGCCAGATCCACGCCGCGAACGCGAGCGCGAGCGGATAATCCTTCAAGGTGACTTGCCCAGCACGAAAGAAGAACGTGTGGGCTGCCGTTTTCGCGGCCGGTGTCCGACGTTCGCAGCACTCGACGACACGCTGCGGCGACAATGCGTCGAGATAGATCCGCCTTTGATGCCTCATGGCGACGACCAGCGCGCCGCTTGCCACTACCCGACATTGACCAGCGTCTTCTAGCGCGCGCCAAAACCGGGTACGCATACCCTCACCTTGGCTGGCCAAAACAGGAGGCAGCATGCGATTGAAGTATTCAGCGGGACTTATCGGGGGTGTTCTTGCGATCGCACTGATCGCGGGCGCTTGCGGAAGTGACTCGAAAAACAACAAGACCACCGCCGGATCCGGAAGCTCCGCGCCCACGGCTGGCGCGGTCGACATCAACGCCACGCCGCGCGCCCAGGTCAAAGACGGCGGCACGTTCCGGTATCCACTCACGGCGTTCCCCGCGAACTTCAACCCCAACGAGCTCGACGGTGGCGACACCGATGTGGCCGCGGTCACCGGCGGCCTGTTGCCCGCGCCGTTCAAGTTCAACGGCAAGGCCGAGCCCGTTCTCGACAAGGACTACGTCACCTCAGCCGAGCTGACGTCGAAAGACCCGCAGGTCGTCACTTACCAACTGAACCCGAAGGCGGTCTGGGACGACGGCACCAAGGTCAGCGAGGCTGACTACGAGGCGTTGTGGAACGCGATGAAGACCTCCGAAGGCACCGCGTATCAAATCGTGGCGTCGAACGGCTACGACCAGATCGCGTCGGTCAAGGCGGGGAAGGACGACCACGAAGTAATCGTCACCTTCGCTCATCCGTTCGCGGATTGGCAGTCGCTGTTCGGTGGTCTCGTCCCAGCATCGACCAGTAAAGACCCCAAGGTCTTCAACGAAGGCTGGGTCAACAAGCCGTTGACCACGGCGGGCCCGTTCAAGGTCGACACCGTCGACCCCACGGCAAAGACCATCACGGTCGCCCGCAACGAGAAATGGTGGGGTGACAAGGCGAAGCTCGACAAGATCGTGTTCATTGCGATCGACATCGACTCGCAGGTCGACTCACTCGCGAACGGCGAGATCGACTATGTCGACATCGGCCCCAGCGTCGACACCTATCAGCGGGCCAAGGGCATCTCCGGCGTCACGATCCACCGCGCCGGCGGTCCGAACTTCCGTCACATCACGATCAACGGAACCGGACCGATCCTCTCGGACGTGAAGGTGCGCCACGCGCTCGCCCTAGCGATCGATCGCAAGACGATCGCCCGCGCCCTGATCGGCCCGCTCGGCGGCACTCCTGACGAGCTGAACAACCACATCTTCATGAGCAACCAGAAGGGCTATAAGAACAACGCCGGTGACCTCGCCACCGCAGACCCGACGAAGGCGGCCGCCGAACTCGACGCTGCGGGCTGGAAGCTGAACGGGACGGACAAAATCCGCACCAAGGACGGCAAGCAACTCGTGATCCGCATGGTGATCCCTTCGCAGGTTTCGACCAGTGAACAAGAGTCGAACCTCATCGCGGGGATGTTCGACAAGGTCGGCGCCAAGTTGCAGATCGACACGGTTCCGAGCGACGACTTCTTCGAGAAGTACGTCACCCCGGGCGACTTCGACATGACCGTGTTCTCGTGGATCGGCACGCCGTTCCCGATCAGTTCGTCGAAGTCGATCTACGCCAACCCGACGAAGGGTGCCGACGGCCTCGACATCCAGCAGAACTACGCCAGGGTCGGCTCAGCTGAGATCGACAACCTCTTCAACGAGGCGACGGCAGAACTCGACCCAGCCAAGGCGATCGACATCGCGAACCACATCGACAAGTTGATCTGGGACGAGGTCCATTCGTTGGCGGACTACCAGCGTCCTGATCTCGTCGCCACGAAGAGCAACGTCGCGAACTTCGGGGCCCTCGGTTTCTCCAGCGTCGTGTGGCAGGACATCGGGTTTACGAAGTAGCTCGCTGCGCCCGTAGCTCGCTGCGCCGCACTTTGCCGGCGTCGTCGCGCAACGGTTCGGTCACGATCTCGAACGAACGCGGCAGCTTGTAACGCACGAGGCGTTCGGCCAGGAACGACAGCACGTCGTCTTGGTCGAACGCCTCGTCGTTTGTCTGCACGATGGCGTGCACGCGGTTGCCGAAGTCGTCGTCGGGCAGCCCGATCACGGCGCAGCTTTCGACCGCCGGGTGTTCCTGCAAAGCAGCTTCGATCTCGGCCGGATAGATGTTGGCGCCCCCGCTCAGGATCATGTCGCCGACGCGGTCGCCCAAGTAGAGGTAACCATCGGCGTCGACGTGGCCGTTGTCGCCCAACGATTCCCAGCCGCCGTCGCGCTGGCGCGCCTCGGCACCGATGTAGGTGTAGGTCGGCGTGTCGCGACCCGAACGCAACCACACCTCGCCGTCTTGGCCGACGGGAACTTCCTTGCCCTCGGCGTCACAGATCATGATCTCGCCCGTCATCGGACGGCCCACCGAACCGCGGTGCTCGAGCCACTCGACGCCGCTGATCACGCACGCAAGTTGCCCTTCGGTCCCGCCGTACAACTCGACGATGCGCTCAGGCCCAAGCCAGTCGATCCAGGCCTGCTTCAACCAGTCGGGGCATGGCTCGGCCAGATGCCACACGATGCGCAACGACGACATGTCGTAGCGCTCGCGCTCCTCGGTCGGCATGCGCCAGATGCGCTTCATCATCGTGGGGACGAGGTAGATGATGTCGCCCTTGTAGCGGTCGATCGCATCGAGCGTGGCCGCCGCGTCGAACTTCGGCAGCACGACGACGTGGTTGCCGTGAAGCAGTCCCATGCACGACCAGATCAGCGGACCGTTGTGGTACAGCGGGCCGGGCATCACCAGCACGCCGTCGCGCGCATGGCCGAGCGGCGCGCCCATCTCGTCGTCGATCAGGGCCGGGTCACCCGACACGATCAGCTTCGGGCGACCGGTCGATCCCCCCGACGTCGGCGCTTTCCACGCCTTGCTCACCTTGTCGGGCAGCGCTTCGGCGTCGCTCGACGGATCGGGATTGGCCGCCAACCAGGCAGCCACGTTCAGCACCTCGCGCGACGACGTCGGCGTCGAGTCGGTGCCGAGCACCACGGGCGTGTCGGCGAGCTCGACGATTGCCGCCAACTCCAGCGCCGGCAGCCGCGGGCTGACGGGCTGAGGTGTCGCGCCGAGCTTCCACAGCGCGATCGTCGCAATGAACCACGCCTCGGAATTCGGCAGCGCCATCGTGACCAGGTCGCCCTCGTTCACCCCGATCGAACGCAGGTGCCGCGCGAACGTGTCGGCGCGCTCTTCCAGTTGGGCGCGCGTCAGTTGCACCGACCCGCAGGTGACGGCGACGCGGTCGGGGTCCTCGGCAGCCACAGCAGCAAGCCGAGCGGGATACGAGACGAGAGCCACGGCCAAAGTGTCTACTCCGCAACTGGTCGCGCGATCCGTCCTTCCTACCGACAGATCACGCGACCAGTTGCGTGGTGGGGTGCTAGAGAACACGCATGGCAGAGATGATCTATCGACGTTTGGGGCGTTCGGGTTTACAGGTGAGCGTGCTGTCGTTCGGCTCGTGGGTGTCGTTCGGTCCGCAGATCGACGTGGGCAAAGCGGTCGACTGCCTCGCCACCGCGTACGACGCGGGTTGCAACTTCTTCGACAACGCGGAGTCCTACGCGCAGGGCGAGTCCGAGACGATCATGGGCGCCGCGTTCGAACAACTCGGCTGGGCCCGCGACTCGTTCGTGGTGTCGTCGAAGTACTTCTTCGGCCTCAACGACGGGCCGAACCGGCGCGCCACGCTGAACCGCAAGTACCTCACGCAAGCCGTCGACGGATCGCTCGCCCGTTTCGGCCTTGACTTCCTCGACCTCATCTTCTGTCACCGTCCTGATCCGAACACGCCGATCGAGGAGACGGTGTGGGCGATGAGCGACATCATCGACAAGGGCAAGGCGCACTACTGGGGAACGTCGGAGTGGTCGGCCGACGAGATCCGCGCCGCGTGGGACATCGCCGACAAGCGCAACCTGCACAAGCCCGTGATGGAGCAGCCGCAGTACAACCTGTTCGAGCGCAAGAAGGTCGAACGCGAGTACGCGCGGCTTTACGACGACATCGGCCTGGGCCTCACGATCTGGTCGCCGCTGGCGTCGGGACTGCTGACCGGCAAGTACATCGACGGCGAGATCCCGAGCGATAGCCGCGGCGCGCTGCCCGGCTACGAGTGGCTGCAGAACATGCTGAAGGATCCGAAGCGCAACGAGTCGGTGCGCCAGCTGCGCGACGTTGCCGACGAGCTGGGCTGCACCTTGGCCCAGCTGTCGATCGCGTGGTGCGCGGCCAACGAGCGGGTCTCGACGGTGATCACTGGCTCGAGCCGTCCCGAGCAGGTGGTCGACAACTTCGGTGCCCTCGACGTGCTGCCCAAGCTGACGCCCGAGGTCCTGAACCGCATGCGCGAAATCACCGGCATCTTCCGCTGACACCGTGGGTACGGCCCCGAACTAGACCGCTCGGTCAAGTTTTGACAGGATGGCCCCATGAGCACGACGCACGCTGAAGCAACCCGCACCGGCAACGAACTCCTCGACGAGCTGCGCACCTGGCTGGAAGAGAACTGGGATCCGGACCTCACGGTCGCCCAGTGGTGGGAAAAGCTCGGCACGTCCGGTTGGGCCGCGCCCACGCTGCCCACGAACGCGTACGGCAAGGGCGTGTCGCGCGC
>JBEEFT010000036.1:0-7508 GCA_041166225.1 Actinomycetota bacterium
GCGCCTGGGGTGCAAGTGCCGCCCAACTGTGACCTCACCTTGGGGATGGTCTGCGTCAAGAAAGACGAGCCCGGCGTCACGGTGTGGACGATGACGGCCGAGGAACGGTTCTGTAATCCGGTGGGCATGCTCCAAGGCGGGTTCCTGTGCGCCTTCGTCGACTCGGCGATGGGTGCGTCGAGCATCACCGCGGCGCGGGACCGCAAGATCTTCAGCGCGAACGCCGAGATCAAGGTCAGCTTCCTCCGCCCGGTACCGATGGACAGCTTTCTCACGTGCACCGCCACCGCGATCAGTTCGGGGACGCGGGTGAACTTCGTGGAGGCCGACGTCGTGGATCAAGACGGACGGCTCGTCGCGCGGGCGACCTCGACCTACATGATCCGCGATCGGACGTGACGGGACGCGCACGACGGCTCACCGTCACTCTGTCCACGTTCGTTGCTGTTGCGTCAGCTGCGGGTGCAATCTCGCTGAGCCGCCCCCGTAGCCGGACCGACGTCGACACACCGCGCGTGACGACGGCGGTGCTCTCGCCGCGTCGGGCTCCCGCCGTGTTGCGGCAACTGGTAGCCGACACGCGCCTGACAACGCGCGTCGACGCATTCACCGCTTCGATCAGTCCGTCGTCGTGCCTCATCGTCGACGCCGGCGCCGCCCGGGTGTACACGCACAATCCCGACGAACCGTTGATCCCGGCGTCGTCGCTCAAGCTCACGACCGGCGCAGCCTTTCTCACAAAAGTGGGCGGCACCGGCGCATTCACAACCGCGGTTCGAGCCCCCAAGCCCGACGGCGCCGGCATTGTCCACGGCGACCTCGTATTCGTGGGCGGCGGCGACCCGTTGTTGTCGACCGCCGGATACGTGAGCACCCGCAAACACCCTCCCGCACCAGCCACCGACCTTCAGGCGTTGGCGCAGCAGGTTTTTGCTGCCGGGGTCCGTCACGTGACGGGTGGCATCACGATCAACGACAACCGCTTCGACAGCGAGCGGCGCGTGCCGACATGGAAGCCGCTGTACACGACCGACGGCGACGTGGGGCCGATCGGCGCGCTCGCGGTCGACGACGGGTTCGTGTCCTACACGCCGCGCCTCGTGGCCGCGCCCGACCCTGGCCTTGCCGCGGGCGAGACACTCCGCGCGGCGTTGCGCGCGGCAGGCGTCACCGTCGACGGGCCGACCGTTCGAGGATCGACCCGGGGCGCAATCGCTCTGGCGACGATTTCGTCGGCCCCCTATGCCGACGTCGTGGGTGAGATGTTGCGCGAGAGCGACAACAACACCGCGGAGGCGCTCTTGAAGGAACTGGCGCACGCGAATGGAACCGAACCCGCGACGCGAGCAGCCGGTACCGCCGACCGGGTCGCCGCGCTTCGCAGCCTCGGCGTCGCCGCCGACGCCGTGACCGCAATCGACGGATCGGGGCTCGACCGCAGTGATCGCGCCACCTGCGGCGCGCTCCTTGCCACGCTGACCACCAAGCCCGGCGGGTACGACCTCGAGAACATGCTCGCCGTCGCGGGCCAAACCGGAACGCTGTTCGACCGCTTCACCGGGTCGCCGTTGGCCGGCCGTCTGCGGGCGAAGACCGGCTCGCTTGCCGACGTCACTGCTCTGGTCGGCGTCACAGACCCTGCCGCGCCAATGCCGATTCGGTTCGCCTTCATATCGAACGGCTCGTTTACCGACGCCGGCGGCAAGGCGCTACAGGACCGCATGGTCGCCGCGCTCGCTACTTACCCCGACGCGCCCGACGCAGCCACGCTCGCGCCATGACCACCGAAATCCCGCTTCCGATGTTTCCGCTGGGCGCGGTTGCCCTCCCCGGTGCCGTGATTCCCTTGCACGTCTTCGAAGACCGCTACCGCCAGATGGTGCGCGACGTTTCGAACGGTGACGGCCGCTTCGGCATCGTGTTGATCGAACGGGGGAGCGAGGTGGGTGGCGGCGACGTACGCAGCAGCGTCGGCACCCGCATGCGCATTACCGAAGCCAAAGAGTTCGACGACGGCCGCTGGGCGATTCTGGCCGTGGGCGAAGACCCGATTCGCATCAAGACGTGGTTACCCGACGACCCGTACCCGCTCGCGCTCGTGGAACGGCTGTCGGACCCCGACGGGCCAAGCGACGAAGCGCTTGTCGTAGCGGAGAACTCCGTGCGGCACGCCCATCAACTGGCCTCACAACTCGGCTACGACGTGCCCGACCTCGAGGACTATTTGGTCGAGGACCCCGTCACGCGGCTGTGGCAGCTCGCCATCGTCACGCCGTGTCCCGACGCCGACAAGCAGGGGTTCCTTCGGGCCGACGGAGCGGAACGGCGCGCCGACGCGATTGCCGCTGCTGCGCTCGACGCCGCCGAGTTGTTTCGGATGCAACTGGGCGGGGGACAATCGCCGTAGTCCCGTTCGTCCTAGATTGCGCAGGTGGCACGTGTGAAACCGGCAGAAATTACCGAGGAGCTGAGCGACGTCTGGCGTTTGATCGTCGGCTACGCCAAGCAGGAAACCACCGCGCCGTTGCGCGGCCTGGCGTCGTTCATGCGTTATGGCGTCATGGGGATGGCCGCGTTTGCGATCGGCGCAGGCTTCGCCGCGCTGGCCATCATCCGCGCGCTGCAGGCCGAGACTTCGTTGGGCGACGGCAACTGGTCGTTCGTGCCCTACCTTGCGAGCCTGGTGGGCTGTGCTGCGGTGCTGGCCCTTGCCATCCGGTCGGTCGCGAAGACACCGTGGAAATCCAAGGCCAAGGGAGACGACAAATGACCACCGCTGAAGCGCCGCGGATCACCCGCGACGACATCGAGACCAAGCTGCGCCAGCTCAAGGGCGACGCCGAAGAAGTCGCCGGCGCGCAGAAAAACAACGGGCTGATCCTCGCGGCGGTCGGCGGCGTCGTCCTGATCGCGCTCGTCTACTTCTTCGGTCGGCGCAAGGGCCGCAAGCGGTCGGCGTTCGTCGAGATCCGCCGCCTCTAATGGTCGAAACCGCCGTCAATTGGGCGCTGCGGCGCGGCCTGCGCAAGGGGTTGGCCGGCGGCAGCGGTGCCTGGCTCGTCATCGCTGCCGTGGCCGGTGCCGTGAAAATGGCGCGGCGACCCTCAAAAGGCGCCGATCCTGTCCGATTGAACTTGCAGCCCGGCGAGCGGTACTCGATCGTGTGCGCCGAAGAACCGAAACGCGGCCGGTAGGCCGCAGCCCCTCACTTCCCCTCCTTCATGACAACGTTCGGCTTCGGCGACCTCGCGCTGCTTATCGACCGCAAGAAGCGGCGCTACCTCGTCCGTCTCGTCGAGGAAGGCCAGTTTCACAGCCACGCCGGTTTCGTCGCGCACGCAGACATCAACGGTCAACCCGAAGGCTTCGTCGCACGCTCGACGCTCGGTGCCGCGTACATCGCAGTGCGCCCGACGCTCGCCGAGTTCATTCTCGAGATGCCCCGCGGCGCGCAGGTGATCTATCCAAAAGACATCGGCGCCATCCTCATGTACGCAGACATCTGCCCCGGGGCTCGGGTGCTCGAGGCCGGGGTCGGTTCGGGGGCGCTGTCGATGGGGATGCTGCGCGCCGGAGCCGCGATCGTGGGCTACGAGTTGCGCGAAGACTTCGCGGCCAAAGCCGTTTCGAACGTCACCGCGTTCCTCGGTGCTGAAGCGGCGAGCCGTTACCGGGTCGAGCTGCGCGACGTCTACGACGGAATCGACGAAACCGAACTCGACCGCGTGGTGCTCGACCTCCCCGAACCGTGGAACGTCGTGAAGCACGCCGAGGCCGCCCTACACCGCGGCGGCATCCTGTTCGCGTACGTTCCGTCCGCCGTGCAAGTCGCCCGCCTTCACGAGACGCTCGCCGACAGCGAGTTCGCGATGGCCCAAACCTTCGAGGTCCTGCACCGAGGCTGGTACGTGAAGGGCGAGGCGGTGCGGCCCGACCATCGCATGGTCGCTCACACCGGGTTCCTCACCGTCGCTCGTCGGTTGGGCCCGACAGAGGATCCGAAGGCGTGAACCAGCTCGATCTCATCACGCTGCTGGTACTGGGCGCGGCTGCCTTCGGCGGATGGCGACTGGGTTTTCTCGCGCGCGTGTTCTCGTGGCTTGGCCTCGGCTTTGGCGTGTTCCTCGCGAGCAGGTTGCTGCCCTCAGTGTTGCATGCACTGTCGAGCACCGACGCGGCGTACCGCGCCGGCATCGCGGTGTTGGTGTTGCTCGGCGGCGCCTTCGCCGGACAAGCCATTGGACTGATGGCCGGGTTGCGCATCCATCGGGTGCTACCGCTGGGCCCGATACGGCTGGTCGACCGCTCAGTCGGTGCGGCACTCGGCGCCGGAGGCGTGTTGCTCAGTTTTTGGCTGTTCGTATTGCCATGGCTTGTCGATCTGCCCGGATGGCCCGCCCAACAGGCGCGCTCGTCGGCGGTGGCGCACGCGCTCGACCGGTACGCGCCTACTCCACCAGACCGATTCCAGGCGCTTCGCCGCTTGGTCGGTGACCACAACTTCCCCGAGGTATTCGACAAGCTCCGTCCCGCGCCCGAAAGCGGCCCACCGCCCGCCGAGACCGGCTTCGCCGCGGGCGTCCAGGAGCGTGTGGCGGCATCGACCGTGAAGGTCGAAGGCGAGGCGTGCCGGCGCATTCAAGAGGGCAGCGGATTCGCTGCCGCGCCCGACCTCGTCGCCACCAATGCGCACGTCGTCGCGGGAGTTCGCGCGCCGTCGGTGATCCGTCCTGACGGCAAGCACCTGCCGGCGACGCTCGTGTTCTTCGACTCCGATCGTGACCTTGCCCTGTTGCGCGTCGTCGGGCTCAATCAAACGCCGTTGCCGATCGCGACGGCCAAGATCGGCGTGCGCGGTGCGGTGTTCGGACACCCCGGCGGACAAGACCCATTGCGGGTGGCTCCGGCCCGCGTGAGCCAGGAAGTCACGGCACGGGGACGCGACCTGTACGACTCGCACCGCACTGATCGCGACGTGTTCGTGCTCGCCGCGACGCTGCATCCGGGTGACTCGGGCGCCGCGTTCACCGACCTCACCGGGAAGGTGGTCGGCGTGGCGTTCGCGATTGCGCCCGACCAGCCCGACACCGCCTACGCGTTGACGTCGAAAGAATTGAACGCCGCGCTGGCCGGACCGCGGGTCGCGCAGTCGAGCGGTCCGTGCCTCACGTCGGGGTAGGAGTCAACCGCTTCAACAGGCTGCGCTTGATCGCGGGCCAGTCCTCTTGCACCGCCGAGAAGTAGGCCGAGTCGCGGATGGTCCCGTCGGAGCCGAGCATGTGCCGCCGACGAATGCCCTCGTAGGTCATCCCGAGCTTGAGCATGGCCGCGCGGCTCGCAGCGTTTCGGGCGTCGGTGCGCATCGCGATGCGCGCAACGCGCCACGTCTCGAATGCGTGCGTGAACAGCAGCAGCTTGCACGCCGGATTCACGCTGGTGCCGCGAGCCTCGGGCACGTACCACGTGTGTCCGACCTCCACGCCGTCGGGCTCCGCACGTCCGAAGAAGAAGTCGAGGTCGTAGAAGCCGGTCTGGCCGACTATCCGTCCGTCGACGCGGACCACGTAAATCAACCGGTTCGTGTCTTCGTAGTAAGCGATGCGGTCGCGCACGCCCTGCTCGTCGCGGTCGACGAACGTCCAGCGGAACGCGTCGTCGGGAGTCGACGCGGCCACTGCCGCTAGCTCTTCGGCATCGGCGCCAGTGGTGATCGACAACTCGACGCCGTAGCCGCGCAAGTCCGTCCCCAGACGCGAAGCGAGGCTCCGCTGATGCGGAGCCTCGTCGTTCACTGTCACGAATGTGACGCTATGGGTCTAAGCGACCTCGATGAAAATGCATTCACCCGGGCACTCTTCGGCCGACTCGACCGTGGCGTCTTCCATGCCGGCCGGAACCGTGGCCAGGCCCTCGGGGCCGCCAGGATCGGAGAAGACCTTGTCGCCCTCTTTCACGTACGCGAGGCCGTCGTCGAGCAGCGTGAATACCGAAGGCGCGATCTCTTCGCAGAGGCCGTCGCCGGTGCACAGATCCTGATCGATCCAGACCTTGTAACCCATCGAGCGCTCACTTGTTGTCGGGTCCCGCACATCGGGAGCAGTGGATCTGCATGGTAGCGCGTGCCAGACATTTCCACGGCAATTGCCGAAAAAACTCGACACCGCCTGCGCGCGGCGTACGTGTAGGGTCGAATTACGACGAGGGGGGACAGGAGGCAACTGATTTGAGCGACGACTTGGAGCCCATAGATCTTCCGGCGGCGCTGGATCAGATCCTGGCCCTCGAAGAGGAAATCGTTGCGCTGCGCCGTCGCCTGCAAGACGCGCCGAAGCGGGTGCGTACCCTCGAAGAGAAGTTGCTCGAGACCAAAGGCCAACTGAGCCAAGCCGTCTCGCACAACGAAAAGCTCACGTACACCCTGCGTGAAGCGCGCGAGCACATCTCCGCGTTGCGCGAGGAAGTCGACAAGCTCACCCAGCCGCCTGCGGCATACGGCACGTACCTCGGCGCGAACGACGACGACACCGTCGACGTGTTCAGCGCCGGTCGCAAGATGCGGGTGTCGGTTCACCCCGAGCTCGATCTCGACGAGCTGAAGAAGGGTCAAGAGGTCGTCCTCAACGAGTCACTGAACGTCGTGCTCGCTCGCTCCGCGGAATTGTCGGGTGAAGTTGTCACCCTGAAAGACACCGTCGACGAGCACCGCGTGCTCATCGTCGGCCGAGCCGACGAAGAGCGCGTCGTCGAGTTGGTCGACGAGCTGGTCGGCGTGAAGCTGCGCGCCGGCGACACCGTGCTCCTCGACAGCCGCACGGGCCTAGTGCTCGAGAAGCTTGAGCGGCCCGAGGTCGAAGACCTCGTCCTCGAGGAGGTGCCCGACATCTCCTACGACGACGTCGGCGGCCTCGACAGCCAGATCGAAGCGATCACCGACGCCGTGGAGCTGCCGTTCCTGCACCGCGAGCTGTTCATCGAGCACAAGCTTCCGGCGCCCAAGGGCATCCTGCTTTACGGCCCGCCCGGCTGCGGCAAGACGCTGATCGCCAAGGCCGTCGCCAACTCGCTGGCAAAAAAGGTGGCCGCCGCCACACCGGGTTCCAAGGCCACGGCGTACTTCTTGAATATCAAAGGTCCCGAACTGCTCAACAAGTACGTCGGTGAAACCGAGCGCAAGATTCGTCTCGTCTTCCAGCGTGCCCGCGAGAAGAGCGAAGAGGGCATGCCCGTCATCGTGTTCTTCGACGAGATGGACTCGCTATTCCGCGCTCGCGGTACCGGGATCAGCTCAGACATGGAATCCACGATCGTGCCTCAGCTCTTGGCCGAGATCGACGGCGTGGAAACGCTGCGCAACGTGATCGTGATCGGCGCGTCGAACCGTGAAGACCTCATCGATCCGGCGATCCTGCGACCCGGCCGCCTCGACGTGAAGATCAAGATCGAGCGTCCCGACGAGAGCTCGGCCGCGCAGATCTACTCGCGGTACCTCACCTCGGATCTACCGCTCG
>JBEEFT010000037.1:0-7069 GCA_041166225.1 Actinomycetota bacterium
AAGCCGTGCCTGGTGATCAACGCGACCGGCGACCCGTTCACCGCGGCCAACCGCGCGCCCGAAGTGGCCGACGTGTTCGGCGGCGAAATCGTGTCGATCGAGTCCGGGCATTGGTGGCCGTTGGAGAAGCCCGACGCGGGCGCCAAGATCATCAACGACTTCGTGGCGTCACTCGGATAACCGCACATGCTGCGCGTGATGACGCTGAATCACTGGTTCACCGCCGGCGACTGGCGGGCGCGTCGCACCGAAATCTGCGCGTGGATCAAGCACCTCGAGCCCGACGTCGTGTGCCTGCAAGAGGTCCTCGAATCACCCGACGGTGACAACACGGCGCAGTGGATCGCAGACAACGCCGAGGGCGAGTGGCACGTTGCGTATGCGGGGCGCGACGTGTTCGACGGCGCGGCGCGGTTCGGCAACGCGATCCTGTCGCGCTGGGCAATCGAAGGCACCGACGAATGCGATCTCACATCCAATCCGCCTGGACGTATGGACGAAGTGCAGCGTTGCGCGCTGCACGCCCGCACCAACAACTACGACGTCTTCTCCACGCATCTCGTGTGGCGATATGAGGAAGGGTTCCTGCGCGAGAAGGAAGTGGTGGAGCTCGACGAGTTCGTAAAGCGGGTGTCGTCAGACCAGTCGCTCATCCCGCCGGTGATTTGCGGCGACTTCAACGCCGAGCCCGACTCGACGGAGATTCGCTTCCTCACCGGCAACGCCACGATCGACGGCAAGTCCACGTATTACCAAGACGCGTGGCGTGTGGCGCCGGGTCGGGGCGACGGGTACACGTGGGACAACCGCAACACGAACGCCGCGGTCGAGCGCGAACCCGACCGTCGCATCGACTACATCTTCAGCGGTTGGGGCACCGAGCGCCCGAAAGGCGCCGGTCGGATCGCGTTCGCAGCAGTGGTGTGCGACCGCTCGCTCACGGGAGCGTTCGCGTCCGACCACTTCGGGCTGTTCGCCGAAATCGAGACGCCGTGAAGATCGCCGCGATCGACCACGTGCAGATCGCGATTCCTGTCGGCGAAGAAGACCGCGCCCGCGGGTTCTACGGCGGGCTGCTCGGTTTGACAGAAGTGCCCAAGCCGCCAGAATTCGCCGGCCGCGGCGGCGCGTGGTTCGAACTCGGCGACGTCCACGTCCACCTCGGCGTCGAGGCCGACTTCCGGCCCGCGCGCAAAGCACACATCGCGTTCATCGTCGACGACGTGCAGGCGCTCAACGCGTCAGCCCGAGCCGCGGGCTACGAAGTCAAAGACGACGACCCCCTCGAAGGCGTCGACCGCATCTTCGTCTTTGACCCCTTCGGCAACCGCCTCGAGTTCCAACAACCGCTGCATTAACGACTTTTGGCGTATGAGGACGCGACGGGGGTGCGTCACACGCCAAAAGTCGGGGTTTTTAGTCGAGGAGGCCGACGAAGGCTTCGAGTTGGCGCAGGTTGCGGCACTCGTAGACGCCGTCGCAGTGGGTGCCGTACTCGGACACGATCGAGTCGCCCGTGTCCCAGTAGGAACGGGGCTCGGGGTTCAGCCAGTAGACGTGGCGAGCCCGCTTGTTCATCTCGTGCACGACCCACGATTGCGCGGCGTGGTAGTTGTTCCGGGCGTCTCCGAGCAGCAGCACGCTGGTCTTGGGGTTCAGCTCTTTGCCCCAACGCTCCCAGAACGTCTCGAAGGCGTGGCCGTAGTCGGAATGGCCGTCGACCCAGATCACGTCGGCCTCGGTGTTGACGCGCGTGATCGCTTCGGTGATGTCTTCGACTCCGGTGAAGTATTCGGTGACCTCGTCGATGCCGTCGATGAACACGAACGAGCGCACCTTCGAGAACTGCGTGTTCAGCGCGTACGTGAGGTGCAGCGTGAAGCGGGCGAACGCGGCGACCGAACCCGAGATGTCGGCGACGATCACGAGTTCGGGTTTTGACGGGCGCGGGTACTTGAACTTCGGCTCGGCCGGCACCCCGCCGTAGCTCAGCGAGTGACGGACCGTGTTGCGGAAGTCGAGCGGACCCTTGCGGCCGTGCCGACGCTTACGGGCCAGGCGCACCGCAAGCTTGCGGGTGAGCGGTGCGATTGCCTTTCGCAAATTGTTCAACTCGTCTTTCGACGCGTGCATGAAGTCGATGTCTTCGGGCAGCGGCTTGCGCAGCGTGCGCGCCATTGCTTCGGGCCCGCGGTCGGCCACCAAGCGACGCCGGATCTCGGACTCGATCTCCTGGCGCAACTTTTCGATTCGGGACTGGTACTCGTCGTGGGCGAGGCGTTCTTCGAGCGGCGTGAGCTGCCCGTCGTCGACTTCGTTCTGCGCCTGCTCCATCATGCGATCGAGCATCCCCTCGAGGTCGAGGTTCCGCAGCGTGCGGTACAGGTAGTACGTGCCGCCGACGGGACGCCCCGGCTCCATGCCCGCGTAACGCTGCACGGCTTGCTTGGCCAGCGCCTTGATCATCGCGTCGTCGGCGTTCATCAGCGCCTTGTAGAGCATCTCGGCGAGCTGCTCGGGCGTGAGGCCTTCGAGACCACCGCCGGCTTGCTCGCCTTGCATCTCTTTGAGCATCTCGAGCGCGGCGTCGTCGAGCGCGCCGTTGCCGTCGCCGCCTTCGGGCGGCGCCATCCGCGTCGAGAAATACACCTCGAACACGGTCTCGAAGGCCCGCCAGTGCGACGCCGACTTCACCATGGTCGCGCCGAGCGCGTACTTGAACGCTTCGCGGTCTTCGAGCGGGACGTGCTTGACCGCGTTCATCGCATCGATCGACTCGGTCAACGACACCGGCAAGCCGGCGTTACGCAGTTCCGCGACGAAGCCGTTCAGTAAGTCGAGCATGAGTTACGCGTTCGACAGTTCCTTCGTCGCCTTCGCGATGTCGGTTTGGTACTTCAGCAGGATGTGCAGCGTTTCCTTGGCCTGCTCGGCGTCGATCGAGTCGATGCCCAACAGCACGAGCGTGCGAGCCCAGTCGAGCGTCTCAGACACCGACGGCGACTTCTTGAGATCCAGCGAACGGATCGAACGCACGATGCGCACGATCTGGTCGGCGAGGTGGTCGGTGATCCCCTCGACGCGGGTGAGCACGATTTCCTTCTCACGCTCCAACGTCGGATAGTCGATGTGCAGGAAGAGGCAGCGGCGCTTGAGCGCCTCGCTCAACTCACGCGTGTTGTTCGAGGTAAGGAAGACGAGCGGGATTTGCGTCGCGACAACGGTGCCGAGTTCCGGGATCGACACCTGGTATTCCGAGAGGATCTCGAGCAGCAACGCCTCGGTCTCCACTTCCACCCGGTCGACCTCGTCGATCAGCAGAACCACCGGATCGGTGGCCCGGATCGCCTCGAGCAGCGGTCGTGTCATAAGGAAGTCTTCACCGAAGATGTCTTCTTCGATGTCGCTCCACGTGCCGCCTTCTTCCGCGTTGCGCTGGGCCTGAATCCGCAGCAGCTGCTTCTTGTAGTTCCACTCGTACAGTGCCTTGGCTTCGTCGAGCCCCTCGTAGCACTGCAGACGGATCAGGCGGGCGCCGGTGATCTCGGCGACCGACTTGGCCAGCTGCGTCTTGCCCGTACCGGCCGGCCCCTCGACGAGAATCGGCTTTTGGAGACGGTCGGCGAGGTGCACCACACCAGCGATTCCCTCGTCGGCGAGGTACGCAACGTCGTGCAACTTCGTGCGGACTTCGGCGACGGATTCGAACCGGTAATCAGCCATCGGACGATCCTAATTTGCGACTTGACCGGTCGGTCTAGTTTTCCCGTGGGTAAATGGTGTCTGTGAGCAACGTGGGCGAGGTGCTGTTCGGCACGGTGATCGACATCGACGACCACGACGCGGGCCCGCATCATCCCGAGCGCCCCGTCCGACTCGAAGCCGTGGTGCGGGGCGTGGAACTCGCCGATCTCGGCGAAGCCGTGGTCGACCTGCCCGGACGGGCTCCGACGCCCGACGAGCTACATCGAGTCCACCCCCAGGCGTACCTCGACTCGCTTGCGGCGCTCTGCGCGCAAGGCGGCGGACACATCGACGCCGACACACAAGTGTCGAAGGGCTCCTACGCCACCGCGGTGGCAAGCGCCGGGCTCGGCCTGGCCGCGATCGATGCCCTGCGAGACGGCGACGCCGCCGCCGCGTTCGTTGCGCCCCGCCCGCCCGGCCATCACGCCGGCACTTCCACCGCGATGGGCTTCTGCCTCATCAACAACGTCGCGGTAGCCGCGGCGGCCATCGCCGCGCACGGCGAGCGCGCGCTGATCCTCGACTGGGATGTTCATCACGGCAACGGCACGCAGACGATCTTTTGGGACGACCCGCGCGTCATGTACGCGTCGATCCACCAGTCGCCGTCGTACCCGGGTACCGGATCGGTCCACGAAACCGGCGGCGACCACGCCGAGGGCCTGACGCTCAACGTGCCGCTGCGTCCCGGCTCGACGGGCGACGCCGCGCTGCAGGCGCTCGACGAAATAATTGCTCCGGCGGTCGAAGCGTTCGCGCCCGACTGGGTGCTGATCTCCGCCGGCTACGACGCCCACCGCGACGACCCGTTGGCCGACCTGCTGTTCACGGCTGACGACTTCACCCGCCTCACGCAACGCGTGATGGCGTTCGCGCCGCAGCGCGGGCGCACGATCGCGATTCTCGAAGGCGGCTACGACTTGCGGGCGCTCGCGTATTCCAGCGCGGCCACGATCGCCACGTTCGCGGGCGCTACTGCGCCTCGTGAGGAATGACCATCTCGACGTGAAGGAACCCAGCGTCGAGGGTGACCTTGCGCTCCGGCGCCCAGTGCCGGAACACGGCGAGCATCGCTTGGTTGTCGCCATAGGTATCCGCGATGAAGCGCGTGATCCCAACCTCTAGCGCCCGTTCGCCCAAGCGGTTCAGCAACATGGTGGCGATGCCGTGCGACTGCCACGCGTCGCCGACCACGAAGGCCACTTCGGCGGCGTCGGGTTCGACGCGGTCGTAACGACCGACGGCGATGATTTGATCGTCGACCAACACCACGAATGCCTCGCGGTCTACGTGGTCGACATTCGTGAAGTGCTGCGCCTCGTCTGCCGACAGGTGCGGGTGAGCACTGAAGAACCGACGCCGCCGCGTATCGGCGCTGAGCGCGTCGTGGGAGCGCATCAGGCCCGGAGCGTCGCCCGGCTCGATCGGCCGGACAACGAATTCCGTCAACAGCTCAGCCCCGGACTTGGCCATCTCCATTCACAACGTATTTCGTCGTGGTCAATTCCCGCAGGCCCATCGGCCCGCGGGCGTGCAGCTTCTGCGTGGAGATGCCGATCTCGGCGCCGAAGCCGAACTGCTCGCCGTCGGTGAAGCGCGTCGAGGCGTTCACCATCACGGCGGCGGCGTCGACTTCATGGGTGAAGCGCTCCGAGGCCGCGAGGTCGCGGGTGACGATCGCTTCGGTGTGACCGCTGCTGTAACGGTTGACGTGTGCGATCGCGGCGTCGAGATCGTCGACCACTGCCACGCTCATCTTCAGGTCGAGGAACTCGCGCGCGAAGTCTTCGTCGGTCGCCTGGCCGATCGACGCAACCACAGCGCGGGCGCGGGCGTCGCCCACGAGTTCGACGCCTTCGAGCGCCTGGGCCACCCGCGGTAAGAACGCGTCTGCGATCGCCGCGTGCACCACGAGCGACTCGGCGGCATTGCACACCGACGGCCGATGCGTTTTCGCGTTCACCACAATGGCTTCGGCCATGTCGAGGTCGGCACTGGCGTCGACGTACACGTGGCAGTTCCCGTCGCCGTCGATCACATAGGGAACCGTGGCGTTGTCGAGGATCGACGCGATCAGCGAGGGACCACCCCGCGGGATGAGGCAGTCGATGACGTCACGCAGCTTCATGAACTCGACCGCCGCTTCGCGCGAGACGTCGTCGACCAGAGTCACCGCGTCGGCCGGAAGGCCCGCCTTCGTGATCCCGTCGCGCAGGGCGGCCGCGATGGCGCGGTTCGAGTGCACGGCGGCCGACGAACCGCGCAAGAACGCCCCGTTGCCGGACTTGAGACACAAGGCCGCGGCGTCAGACGTGACGTTCGGGCGGTTCTCGTAGATGATCGCCACGACACCCAGCGGCACCCGCACCCGACGGATGCGCAGACCGTTGGGACGCACCCACCCGTCGAGCACTTCACCCACCGGGTCGGGCAGCGCCGCCACTTGGCGCAGCCCATCGGCCATCGCTTCGACGCGTGCCGGCGTAAGCCTGAGCCGGTCGATAACCGTGGCGCTCGTGCCGGCGGCGCTGGCTGCTGCGACGTCGTCCGCGTTCGCGCGCAGCACGTCGTCGGTGCGGGCGAGCAGCACGTCGGCGGCGGCGAGCAGTGCGGCGTTCTTCGTATCGGTGCTTGCCAGCGCGACTTCACGCGCCGCGGCCTTCACGAGCTTGCCCTGCGTAGCCACGTCGAGCGTCGTCATGTCGAAAGGATACCGGCGGGTGGCTAGCTTCACTTTGTGCCCGCCGCGCCCGCCGTACGCAAAGCCACGCTCGCCGACGTCGAACTGCTGTCGAACGCGCTTGCCCGCGCCTTCGAGGACGATCCGGTCATGGAGTTCGTCTATCCGGCGCGCAATCGGCTCAAGCGCGTCCGCTCCTTCCTGCACCACGAGTTGCGCCACCACTATTTGGCCCTCGACGAGACGTGGACGACCGCCGAAGGGATCCGCGGTGCGGCGTTGTGGTCGCCCCCCGGTCGATGGCGTCACTCATGGATTGACGTCTTGCGGATGCTGCCCCGTCAAGGGCCCGCGCTCGGAGCC
Organism: Actinomycetota bacterium; assembly: GCA_041166225.1. Lineage (GTDB taxonomy): Bacteria > Actinomycetota > Acidimicrobiia > Acidimicrobiales > JACCXE01 > JACCXE01. The sequence continues at coordinate 6,791 of JBEEFT010000037.1, forward strand.
AACCTGTTTCGCGGGCTGTCGGCCTTAAACGAAGTCGAGCGGGCCCACCCGCCGGGCGAGCATTACTACCTCGGCGTGCTCGGCACCGACCCGGTTGCGCAAGGCCTCGGCATAGGGTCAGCCTGCCTCGCACCCGTTCTCGAACGTTGCGACCGCGAGGGCCTGGGCGCGTACCTCGAGTCGAGCAAGGAGAGGAACGTGCCGTTTTACAACCGGCACGGGTTCGAGGTCATGCGCGAGCTACCGCTGGCGGGCGGCGGCCCCTCCGTCTGGCTGATG
>JBEEFT010000038.1:0-10816 GCA_041166225.1 Actinomycetota bacterium
GCGTGTTCGGGAGCGTTGCGAGCCGCGATCGACGGACAGATCACCACGTCACCGAGCAGCATCGGCAGGTCTTCGGGCTCGAGCGGTTCGCGTCCGGGGGCGGGGCCCCCGGCGTCGGGCCAGCGGCCGGGCTCGTCGGGGTCTTCGTCGATCGGGAAGGCCAACACGTCGGTCGGACCGGTCTTGCCGAGGAAGCGCTCGTTGAGGCTGGCGATCGTGGCCTCGTCGACGAACAGCACCGACAACTCGGCGTCGCCTTTGACCTTCTCCGCCTTCAACACGTTGCGGGCCAGCGTGTCCCAGCGCGGCGCATCAACGGGCTGGTCGCTCTGCTCGTCGGCGACAAAGACTTCTATCGGCATTATTGTCCCGGCCGGGCGCCCGCAGGCCCGGCCTCCTCCGCAATGTGGGGCCCCTCGCTTCGCTCGCCCCACTGCGGCCGTCGGCGCGCAGGACTACCGCGGTTCACTTAGGCCTCCGTTTCGAGGTTTTGGTGTTGGCAGCATCGTGACGCTCGTAGGCGGTCACGATGTCGGCCACAATCTTGTGACGTACGACGTCGCGCTCGCCGAGACGCACGAATTCGATGTCCTCGACGCCGCCGAGGATCGCCTCGACACCCTGCAGACCCGACTTGCCCGCAGCGAGGTCGACCTGGGTGACGTCGCCCGTCACCACCGCCTTGGAGCCGAAGCCGATGCGCGTGAGGAACATCTTCATCTGCTCGGGCGTGGTGTTCTGCGCCTCGTCGAGAATGATGAAGGAACCGTTCAACGTGTTGTGGGTCAGCAACAAGTCGTCCGTCACGTACAACGAGTCGGCAGCCGCAACACGAATGCAGCGCATCGCCGCTCGACCGGCTGGCTCGATATTGGCAACAAATCGCATGGGGCGACCGCCTCCGTACTGCTCGTACAGAGCTCGCTTCCGCTGGAGACGGAACGGCTGGATCCCGTCGGGCAAGCGAATGTCGATTGCGTAGGTGTCAGTCCGATGCCACACGTCTCGCCCGCGCGCGAGACCGGGCTTTCGGCCCTCCGCTGGGCGCAGGCGCCAGTACGCCACGCCACCGAGCGAACGGACCAAAAACACGACGTTGTCCTTCAAATACCGGGAGTTCGTGCTGTAGTTGATTCGACACGAGCGGCCGCGCTGGGTCACCGGACCGCCGTCGGTATCGAGGAGTCCCTGGAGGACAGCGAGTCGGACAGCCGACGAGTTGTACAGATACACGGCCGGAATGAACTTCGTGTCCGAGTACGTTCCCTCGAGCTGTAGCTCCCGCAGAACCTTCGTGACCGGGTTCGCGGTTCGAAGGCCGCCGCGCCCGCCGTAGACGTGTCGCAAGACGTAGTCGACGCCGGCCTTGTGCTTTACCTCTATGGACGGAGCGAGCGCTTCGCTAAGCGCCACCGCGAGTTCGGGGTCGCGCGTGGCGAACGTGGGCGTCGTCCTACCGGTAATGCATCCGTCGCCCAAGAGCAGCCCCAGGGCGTACGGCTCCATCGGAACCTCGCTCGGCTCAAACTCCACAGGTCCGCTCAACATCGGCAGTTCGTATCGATGCTGGCGCGCACTCCGCAACGAACCGATCATCTCGCTCGTCTGGAGCACGCGCGGCGGTCGGCCTCGTCGTTTGTCCGACGGCGTCGACACAGCCCACAGGTGCTCGGCACAGCACAGGGTCGCGGCACCGTCCGTCGCTGTGACTCGGAAAACCTCTTTCTCACCCTGCGGGTAGACCGCGAGCACTGGAGTAGGCAGGCCGTCCGAACCCACGACGTAGTCACCGACCTCCAAACTGCCGAGTTCTCGCCAGCCCTCGGGCGTGAGCACGTGGCTCGTGTCCGGCTGGGCCCGGCCCCGCATAAACGCCAGCGGCGCGACTTCGATCGTGTTTCGCTCGAGCAGCTTGAGCGCGCCCTCCGGTGTGAGCATGTCGTACAGCGCGTCGTAGAGCGGGCGCAGGTACGGGTCGACTTTGGCCAACATGTCGCCGGGCAGGAAGCCGAGCCGCTCGCCGGCTTCGACCGCGGGCCGAGTGAGGATGATGCGCTCGACCGTCTTGGCCTGCAGTGCCTGCACGGCCAACGCCACGGCCAGATAGCTCTTGCCGGTACCTGCGGGCCCGATGCCGAACGTGATCGTGTTGGCCGCGATGGCGTCGGTGTAGCGCTTCTGCCCGGCGGTCTTGGGCCGGACGCTGCGGCCCCGCGCCGACTTCAGCACTTCTGCAGTGAGGATCTCGCTCGGGACCTCGTCGGCGCGGATCATCCCGATCGTGCGCCGGACGTTGGACGTGTCGAGCGCAGTGCCACTTTGGAGCAACTTCACGAGCTCACGGAACAGCTTCTCGACGTTCACGGCGTCGGCGCCGTCGATGATCACTTCGTTGCCGCGCACGACGATCGTGGTGCCCGGAAACGCTCCCTCTATGGCGCGCAGAATTTCGTCGTGCTGGCCGACGAGCGCGGCCATGAGGTCGTTGCCGGGGACGAGGTAGGTGGCGGTTGGTGACACTGGCTACGCGAAGCGTACGTGGTGGAGCAAAGTGATCGGCGCGTTAGGGGCCACTTAGCCCGGAGGCCAGGACATTGCGCGGCCGCCTAGGACGTGCAGGTGCAAATGGGGCACGCTCTGACCTGCGTGCGCGCCGACGTTGAACACGGTGCGGTAACCGGACTCGGCAATGCCTTCGGCGTCGGCGATGGCCTTCGCGGCCACGAACATCGCCGCGAGCACGTCGCCGTCGCTGCCCGCGACGTAGTCGATCCCGACGATGTGACGCTTCGGGATGACGAGCACGTGGGTGGGCGCGACGGGGTTGAGGTCACGGAAGGCAAGGACGTCGTCGTTGTCGTGCACGACGGTGGCGGGAATGTCGCCGGAGACGATCTTGCAGAACAGGCAATCAGACAACGTCGATCTCTCGATCGTCGCGTCGCTCGTGGTCGCTGCCGTCGCTACCGTCGGGCGCCGCGGTGTCGGGATACAGATGCGCCAGCGAGCCCGGCGCGATGCGCACGCTATCGATGAACGCAGCGAGGTCGCCCTCTTGTACTCGGATTACGCGGCCCATTTGGTAGGCCGCCAGCTGTCCCTCGTCGATGAAGCGGTACAGCGTTCGCACCGTAACCCCAAGACGCTCACAGCACTCTTTCGTGCTCAACCACTTGATCGCGTCACTCACGAGCCGTAGTCGACGTCACAGGTTGCCGAGGCCGTGAACGTGCCCGCGCCGATCACGAGGCCGTCGGAGGTGACGCTGTCACGCTCACGCGGCGCCATCGATGCAAACGAACTCGACGCGAGCGAATACGCCTGATCAGGCGAGCCGGGCTGCGAGATCGTGACCACGAGGTGCAAGCCGTTCGGGAACGAAATTGTCCGCGCTGTGTTGTTCTGCAACACGATCAGGAAGTGCACGTCGTTCCCGCTCCCCGGCGTGACCTTGATGGTGAACGAGAAGGGATCGGTTGACGACGTCGCCGGATCGGCACTGGTCGGCCCCGAGGGCAGCGTGAAGGTGTACGTGTTGTCGGACGCTTCCTGACCGACGCCGTTGTGCGGCGGCGCCGGTGGCGGTGCGGTGGTGGCGGTCGTGGGCCGCCTCGTTGTGGCGGTGGTCGGCTTTCTCGTAGTCGCAGTGGTTCTGCGCTTCACCGTGGTGGCGGGCGACGGCGCAGGAGCGGGAACGGCGCTCACCGTGACCGCGATCGACGTTGTGGTGGTCGCGGGTGCGAACGTGGTCGCGGTCGTGGAAGTTGTGTCTCGGAATGCCGTGGTCGTGGTGACACTGGCTTCGAGTGCGTTCAGTCGCTTCTGCGCAGCAGTGTCGTTGCCGCGGGTTGCGAGTACGAGAAATGCTGCGAACGCCAACAGCGCAACGGCCGCGGTCAAAATGTTCTTGCTCTGGTTGCTCATCGGCATGCGGGCCTAAGGCTAGAAGGTTGGTGCGGTCGTACGAAGCCGCAGCGCGACTTCATTCGCCAAGAGTTTGCCATCGAGGGTGAGCACCAGCGTGTCGCCTCGCCGCTCGACGAGCGTCTCGAGGTCGGGATCCTGTTCGTCGAGAGCGCCAACCGGCACGCCGTCACGGGTCCGCAGCCGCAGTTGCAGCGCCTCAAGCTCGCGGGTCGCATCGTCGAGTTCTTCGAAGCCACTCTCGGGCGACGCACCACTGGTGACGGCGGCGATGTAGCGGTCGGGCGTGTGGTGGTTCCACCAGCGCCGGCCGTCTTCGTGTGAGTGCGCCGCGCACCCAATGCCGCGGTAGTTGCCCTGCTCCCAGTACAAGCCGTTGTGACGGCACTCGTGGCCCGGACGCGCCCAGTTCGAGATCTCGTAATTGGCGGGGCCGGCGTCGGTCAGCATCCGGTGCGCGACGAGGTACTTCGAGGCCTGGTCGTCGTCGTCGGGGTGACGCTCGGGCTGCGCGGCCAGCGGCGTGCCCGCTTCGACGGTGAGTCCGTACGCGCTCACGTGGGGCGGCGCCGGCGACAGCGCGAGCACGTCAGTGAGCGTGGTTTCCCAGTCCGTCATCGTCTCCCCCGCGGCGCCGTAGATGACGTCGACGTTGTAGGTCGCGAACCCGGCCCGGCCGATGGCGTCGGCCGCTCGCGCGACCGCAGCACGATCGTGTTCTCGCCCGAGCGACGCGAGCACGTGGGGCACCGTTGACTGCACGCCTAGCGAGATCCGATTGACGCCCGCGTCGCGGTAGACGCGCAGCAACTCGTCGGTGACGTTGTCGGGGTTGCACTCGACGGTGACCTCGGCGCCCGGCGCCAGCCGGATGTCGGCGAGCAACTGGGCCAGCAAGCCCGGCGCAACAAGCGACGGCGTGCCGCCGCCGACGAACACCGATGTTGCGTCAGCGAGATCTGCGCGCACCAACTCGCGGCGGCACGCGGCGATGTAGTCGTGGTGCAGGTGGTGGCGATCGGTCCACGTCGCAAACGCGCAGTAGTCACACCGCTTCGAACAAAACGGGACGTGAACGTAGACGCCGAACGACAAGCTCTACGCCCGGACCGACACGCCGAGTTGGTCGAGGCGGCGGCGCATGATCGCCGGCGTTGTCTCGAAAAGGAATGCGAGCGCCCGCAGGTCGTCGCGTCGGATGGGCAGGCGGCGCGTGGTGAAGTCCTGTCGCTTCACTTGGATCATGCCGACGTAACGCCCGATGAGTTCGCGCTCTTCGGGTGGAAGCCGTTCGAGCCCTGCGAGATCGATGACGACCGGAAGGCCGTCGTCGGCAGTCACCGGCCAGCTCGGCGGTGCACCCGCGGCACCCTCACGCAGGTCGAGGGCGGCGGCGGCATCGGAGTGCCCGGGCAGCAGTTGGTCGACAGACACGTCGTAGAGCGCCGCGAGACGCTGGAGGCGCAGCACCGAGATCGCCCGCTCGCCCCGTTCATAGGCACCGAGCACCGAGGCCCGGAACTCGCCCTCGGAGCGAGCTTCGACCGCGTGCAGGGACAGGTTCTTCTGTTTGCGCACGGCGCGTAGCCGAGCGCCCACCCGGATGCTGTAATTCGGATCGCCGTCTTCCCGTTCCAAACTCACGGTGGCAATGCCTTCCTGTTCTGTGGCCTCTTCCCCGCAGGCCAACGACCACTCTACGTGGTCAAGGTGCGAATGCGACGATCCGCACCGCGGCCGCGGAACCACCGACCGAAACGGTCAGATGCGGCCGTCGCGCCGCGCCGTGAGCAGTGTCGCCGCCGCCAACGCGGCCGTTTCAGCGCGCAGCGTGGTGGGCCCGAGGTCGACCAGAGTTGACGCCGACGCCAGTTCGTCGTCGGTCCAGCCGCCCTCAGGACCGACCGCCACCGCGAGCGTGTCGGTTGTGAGCGGGCCACCTTCGGGGTGGGCGAGCGCGAACGGCGGCGCGGCGCTGAGCGCACAGATGTCGTCGACCACTGGTAACCACGCCCGACGCGATTGCATCGCCGCAGCGCGACCCACTGCGCGCCAACGCTCGACGTTGCGAGCCGACTTCATGTCGTCCCAGCGGACCACTGTGCGGGCTGCGACGATCGGCACGATCCGGTCGACGCCCAACTCGGTGAGCTTCTGCACCGTCAGCTCGGGCTTGTCGCCCTTCGTGAGCGCGAAGCCGATCGTGACCAGCGGATCGGCGGCGGCGACCGCCTCGATTGCGCCGGTCGGTTCGATCGAAGCACCGTCCGCTGCGACGACGCAGGCGCGCCAACGCCCGGCTCCGTCGCCCACCGTGAGCGCTTCGCCCACCCGGAGGCGCAGCACGCGCGTGAGGTGGTGTGCGTCTTCGGGCGCCAGCACCGGCGCGTCAAGGTTGTCGACAAACGCGTGCGCGGCCAGCGCCGGTAGCCGCGAATGACCCATCGCCTCCATCCTGACCTGCCAATCTTGTCCGCCGTGGAACCGACATTGTCCGTGCAGGTCTTCGACGACGACAAGGAAGACGACGCAGCGCGCGTCGTGCTCGTGCACGGCGCCATGGATCGCGGCGCCAGCTTCAGCCGCGTCGTCGGTTACCTGCACGACCTCGTCGTCACCACGTACGACCGCCGCGGGTACGCGCATTCGATCGACGCGCCGATCGCGACGTCGATCGACACGCACGTCGAGGATCTCATCGCCATTCTCGAAGGACACCAGTCCGTGGTGATCGGCCACAGCTTGGGCGGCGTGATCGCGCTCGCGGCGGCCGATCGACGACCCGATCTCGTGCAGTCGGCTGGCGTGTACGAGTCGCCCATGACGTGGCTCGACTGGTGGCCCAAGACGACCGCCGGATCGCAGACGCTGATCGACGCGTCGGATCCCGGCAAGGCCGCGGAGTCGTTCATGCGTCTGCTCGTTAGTGACGAAGCATGGGAAATGCTGCCGATGAAAACCCAGCAACAACGGCGCGCCGAGGGCCCGGCACTGATCGCCGATCTCGAGTCGTTGCGCACCGTAGACAAGGCGCCCTTCGACGCCGAGACGTTGACGATCCCCGTCGGCGTCGCCGGCGGCGCCGACAGTCGCCCGCATCACAAAGAGGGATGCGAAGCAATGGCGAAGATGTTCGGAACCGAGGTGCAATGGATCGAAGGCGCCGGACACGGCGGGCATATGAGCCACCCGGGTCCGTTCGCCAGCTTCGTGCGTCGCTGCGCGGGTATGCGCCTGCAATGACAACACCTGCGCGAACGTTGCGTTGATGCAGCGGCAACAACGGCGGAACCTTTTTTTCGTCGCGCTCGCGGTGGTGATCCTCGCTGTGGGCGTTGGCGGCACGGCGGTCGCAACCAGCGGCCGCGCGAAGGTCGCGCGGCATGTCACGCTCGCCGGCCACAGCATCGCTGGCCTCGACCGAGCGCGGCTCACGGCGCGCGTGAAGCAGCTCGACCGGTCGTTGCGCACGAGCAAGGTGAAGGTGATCGCGCCGAAAGGTGGGTTCACGATCAAGCTTTCCGAGATGGGCGCGGCGGTCGACGTTGGCAGAACGGTCGACGGCGCGCTCGCCGTGGGACACACCGGCAACCCGTTGTCGCGCGTGTGGGGTGCGTTCAAGGCGCTGTTCACGAAGCGTTCGGCGCCAGTGGAGGTCACCATCGACCGCGCCGTGCTGCGCCCCGCGGTCACCGCCCACGATCCGGGTCCGAAAGTGTTGTCGAAGGAACCGTCGTTGACCCGCAAGAGCGGCGTGTTCGTGGCCGTCGCCGGATCAAAGGGCTCCGGCATCGACCCCCGCGATGTCGCGGCCGCGCTTCCCGATGCCGTGAGTGACGGCGCCCCGATCATCGTGCGAGTGGGCCGCGGGACCGTGCAACCGCAGTACTCGCTCGCAGACGCCGAGAGCTTGGCCCGCGAGGCGAACAAGCTCGGGCGCCTTTCGCTCCAAGTCAGCGCAGGCGACGAAACCAAGACGATCGACCCCTCCATGCTCGCCACGTGGATTGACGCGCTGCCCACTCCCGAGGCTCTGTTGCTCGGCGTCAGCGGCGACCGAGCCGCCGCCGATCTGTCGAAGATGTTCGCCGACGTCGGTCAATCGGTCGTGCAGACGCGGTACGCGATCGGCGGTGACGGAAGTGTCGCCGTTACACCGGGCGTGGCCGGGACCAAATGCTGCGACGCTCCGCAGCTCGAGACGTTGCTCACCGCCGCGATCCGCAAGCCGCCGGCACGACCGATCGTGTTGCCGATGAAGGTGTCCGAGCCCGCCATTACCGCAGCCGATGTGCAGGCCTTCGCCATCAAAGAACTGGTCGGCACGTTCACCACGAAGCACCCATGCTGCGCGCCCCGCGTGTCGAACATCCACCGCATCGCCGACATCGTGCGGGGCACGGTGATCCGTCCGCATACGCGGCTGTCGATCAACGGCCTCGTCGGACCGCGCACGACGGCCAAGGGTTTCGTGGTCGACCACGTCATCGAAGACGGCAAGTTCTCCGAGGCGGTGGGCGGCGGCATCTCGCAGTTCGCCACGACCTTGTTCAATGCCTCGTTCTTCGCCGGGCTCGACGTCCCCGAGTACCAGAGTCACTCGATCTACATCAGCCGCTACCCGTACGGACGGGAGGCGACGCTGAACTTCCCGCACCCCGACCTGATCATCGCCAACAACACGCCGTACGGAGTACTGATCTGGCCGAGCTACACCGGCACCACGTTGACGGTGTCGCTGTACTCGACGAAGTACGCGCCCGGCACCCAGACCGGCCAAAGCCAAGCGCCGAGCGGGGTCTGCACCCGCGTCACCACCGAGCGCACCCGCACGTTCCCCGACGGCACCAACAAGATCGATCACTTCACCGCGGTTTACCGTCCGCAGGAGGGCAAGAACTGCGACGGTTCGGGCTCGGCGGTCACCACTACAACGCGGCCGAAGAAGAGCACTGCCACAACTCGCGCGCCGAGCCCGGCGACGACGTCCAGTCCGACGACCGCGCCGTAAGAGTTCTTATGCGCGTCGCCATTACCGGAAGCCACGGACTCATCGGATCCGCGCTCGCGTCGTCATTGACGCGCGACGGCCACGACGTCGTGCGGGTCGTGCGCGGTAATCCCGGCGCCAACGAGGTGCAATGGGACCCGTTGGCCGGCACGGTCGCGCCCGACGCGTTCAACGGCGTCGACGCGGTGGTGCACCTCGCTGGTGAAGGGGTGGCCGAAAAGCGGTGGACCGACGCGCAAAGGGCGAAGGTGCTCGATTCTCGCCGCGCGGGCACCGACGCCGTCGCGCGCGCGTGCGCGGCCGCGAAGAATGGCCCACCCGTGCTCGTGTCGGGCTCCGCGATCGGCTTTTACGGCGACACGCACGGCGAGGTCGTCGACGAGAGCGCCGGACCGGGCGACGATTTCCTCGCGTCGGTGTGCCGCACCTGGGAGGCGGCAACCGAGCCGGCCGAGGCCGCCGGCCTGCGCGTTGTGCACGCCCGCACAGCCATCGTGCAGACCGCGAGCGGGGGGATGCTCGGCAAGCAACTGCTGCCGTTCAAGCTTGGCCTGGGCGGCCGGCTGGGTTCGGGCAAACAGTGGGTGAGCTGGATCAGCCTCGAAGACGAGGTGCGGGCGATTCGCTTCGCGATCGACAACAACACGCTGCGCGGCCCGGTCAACCTGTCGGCCCCCGAGAGCGTCACGAACGCGCAGTACACGAAAGCGCTGGGCCAGGTGCTGCACCGGCCCGCCGCGCTAATCGTGCCCCCCTTCGCACTAAAAGCTGCGCTCGGCAGCGAGTTGGTTGAGTCGTTGCTGGTGAGCCAGCGCGTCGCGCCGAAGAAGTTGCTCGACGCCGGCTTCGTGTTCTCGCACCCCACGATCGTCGAAGGCCTGCGCACCGCAGTCGGGGGCTAACGGCCGACGTGTCTTAACCTGCGGGTCATGGCCGACCTCCGCGTCGTTGTTGTCGGCGCCGGTCCCGCCGGGTGTGCGGCCGCCATCACCCTCGCCCGCGGAGGTGCCGACGTGGTCGTCGTCGACAAGGCCGCGTTCCCGCGGGACAAATGCTGCGGCGACGGCCTGACGACCGGCGCGTTGCGTCGACTCGAGGCGCTGGGGCTCGACCCGTCGCGACTGCCCTCGTGGCAGGTCGTCGACGACGTCGTGGTGCGGTCGGTGTCGGGGCGAACGGTGACGTTCCCGCTGCCCCGCGACCGCGGGACGTACGCCGCGGTCGCACGTCGGATCGAGCTCGACGCCGAGATGGCGGCGATGGCGCGGGCCGCGGGTGCGGACGTGCGCGAGCGCTGCGCCGTCGCGTCGATCACCGCCGCCGGCAATGGGTTGCGGGTTGGCGTCGACGGCGACGACGCCATCGACTGCGACTACGTGATCGGCGCCGACGGTGTGTGGTCGAGCGTGCGCAAGCTGACCGGCGCCGGCGACGAGCCCGGGTACCTCGGCGAATGGCACGCGTTCCGTCAATACCGCAAAGCGTCGACCGCAGAGTCACGCGACCTATGGGTGATGTTCGAGGAGGACTTGCGCCCGGGATACGCATGGTCGTTCCCGCTGGCCGACGACACCGTCAATGTCGGCATCGGCATCCTGCGCCAACCAGGCGAGCCCACGCGCGACCTCGGTCGCCGATTCCGCGAAGTGATGGAGCGTCCGCACGTCGCGGCCGTCCTCGGATCGTCGGTCGAGGAAGCGCCGGCCAAGGCGTGGCCGATCGCGGCGCGCGTGGAAAAGACCGCACTCGACGCGCTTGGCGGACGCGTGTTGTTCGTGGGCGACGCGGCCCGCGCCACCGATCCGATGACCGGCGAAGGCATCGGCCAGGCGCTGGAGACAGGCGCGCTCGCGGCCGAGTCGATTCTGCGCGGCGGCGACG
>JBEEFT010000039.1:0-8230 GCA_041166225.1 Actinomycetota bacterium
GGTACGGCGAGAACCCGCACCAAGACGGCGCTCGCTATCGCAACATCGGGGGCACGTCGTTCTGGGACGACGTGATCCAGCACGGCGGGATGGCGCTGTCGTATCTCAACCTGTACGACGCAGAAGCCGCATGGCAGACGGCATACGACCTCGGCGACGGCCCGGTCGCCGTCGTCGTGAAGCACGCCAACCCATGCGGCGTCGGGGTAGCAGACACGCTGGCGCAGGCGTATCAACTCGCGTTCGACTGCGACCCCCGCAGTGCATTCGGCGGGATCGTTGCGGTGAACCGGGTAATCGACCACGCGACCGTGGAAGAGATGGTCGCGGCTGCGCAGGCCGACGTGGTGATCGCGCCGGGTTACGAAGACGGCGTCATCGAGGCACTCGCGAAGAAGCGCAAGAACACCCGCGTGCTCACCGCCACGCCGCCGACGCCCCTGACGCGCGACTACCGCCAGATCGACGGGGGGTTTCTCGTGCAGCAGGCGCACCACTTCGCCAGCAAGCCGGCGGACTGGCGGGTCGTCACGCAGCGCCAGCCCACCAACGAGGAACTGAGCGACGCCGCGTTGGCGTGGAAAATCTGCGGACACGTGAAGTCGAACGCGATCGTGTTGGTGAAAGGCGGCCAAGCCGTAGGTATCGGCGCCGGCCAGCAAAACCGCGTCGAGTCCGGTCTGATCGCCGCGTCCAAGGCCGCGGGCCGGGCCAAGGGCGGTGCATGCGCGTCCGACGCCTTCTACCCCTTCCCCGACGGCGTCGAAGCCGCCGCCGAAGCCGGCGTCGCCGTCGTGGTCCAACCGGGCGGCGCCTTGCACGACGACGAGGTCATCGCCAAAGCCGACGAACTCGGTCTCGCCATGCTTTTTACAGGCGAGCGCCACTTCCTTCACTAAGTAGCCTTAGGGCAAATGACTGCGATTGTTCTTCCGGGGGCGCCGGTGGCCGAGGCGGTTTTTGCCGACCTCAAGCCGCGCATCGACAAGTTGATCGAGGCGGGGCACACGCCGGGTCTTGCCACGATCCTGGTCGGCGACAACGCCGCGTCTGCGGGCTACATCCGCATGAAGATGGCCAAAGCCGCCGAACTGGGCATGACGTCACCCCACTTGCACCTGCCCGAGGATGCGTCGCAGGACGAACTCGTCACCGCCGTGCGACTGTTCGGTGACGACGCCAAGGTCGACGGCATGCTCATCCAGCACCCGATCCCGGGCCACCTCGACTACGAGGCCGCGCTCGCCGAGGTCGACCCGTCCAAAGACGTCGACGGCGCCCACCCCGTCAACATGGGCCGCCTGGCGTTGCAGATGCCCGGCCCGCTGCCGTGCACTCCGGCGGGCATCGAAGCGCTGCTTGCGCACTACGAGATCCCGGTCGCAGGCCGCCACGTGGTGATCGTCGGCCGCGGCTTCACGCTGGGCCGCCCGCTGAGCCTGCTGATGTCGGCCAAGCGCCCGCACACCAACGCGGCGGTCACCACCGTCCACACTGGCGTGCCGAACATGTACGACTACACGCGCCAGGCCGACATCCTCATCGCGGCGGCCGGCGTGCCCGGCATCATCCAACCCGAACACGTGAAGCCGGGCGCAGTGGTGATCGGCGCCGGTGTCAGTTACACCGGCAAGAACACGATCGTGCCCGACGTCGCCGAGGAGTGCGAAGCGGTCGCGGGTTGGATCACCCCCCGCGTCGGTGGCGTGGGTCCGACCACCATCGCCATGCTGTTCCGAAATTGCATCGAGGCGGCGGAGCGCCGCATGGGCTGGCGCGCGGCATGACCCGCGTCGTCGACCTGCTCGACGCAGGCCGCACATTCTCCTTCGAGTTCTTCCCGCCCAAGACCGACGCGGAGCAAGCCACGCTCGAGTCGGCGCTGGCCGAGTTGGAACCGCTCAACCCGTCGTTCGTTTCCGTTACCTATCGTGGCGGACGTTCGTCGCGCGAGCGCACCACCAACCTGGTCGCCAATCTCGAGCGGGCGACGTCGCTCACGCCGATGGCGCACCTGATCTGCGTTGCCCACACACGCGCTGAACTCGTCGACATCCTCAACGACTTCAAAGCCGCCGGCATCGAGAACCTTCTCGCGCTGGGCGGCGATCCGCCCACCGACGAAGGCGCCGAATCGGGCGAGCTGGTCTACGCCGAGCAACTCGTCGACCTCGCGCGTGAGATCGGCGGCTTCTCGATCGGCGTTGCCGCCCACCCCGAGATTCACCCTCGTTCGCCTGACCGCGCCGCCGACCGCGAACGCCTCGCCGCGAAGCTCGCCAAGGCCGACTTTGCGATCACGCAGCTGTTCTTTCGCCCCGACGACTACGCGACGATGGTCGAGGAGTTGCGTGCGCTTGGGGTGACCAAACCCATCATCGCCGGCGTCATGCCGATCACGAACCTCAACAACATCAAGCGCATGGCCGAGTTGTCCGGTGCGGCCGTGCCGCCCGAGATCGTCGCCCGCGTAACAGCCGTCGGCGACGATCCGGCGGGCGTGCGCGCGGTGGGCGTCGAAATCGCCACGGAGTTCTGCCAGGCCCTGCTCGATCTCGGCGCGCCCGGGCTTCAGTTCTACACACTCAACCGGTCGTCGGCGACAAGAGAGATCTACCGGAACCTCGGCCTGGGCTGATCGGGGTTTGGGCTGATCGCGGTTTGGGCGGCTCGTCGTTGTCGGTAGCGTGAGCCCCGATGCCTGACTCCACGATCATTTACACGTTGACGGACGAGGCGCCGCGGCTCGCCACCTATTCGTTCCTTCCGATCATCCAGACCTACGCCGCCGCGGCCGGCGTCAACGTGGAGACGCGCGACATCTCTGTTGCGGGTCGCATTCTGGCGCTGTTCGGTGATCGTCTTAGTTCCGAGCAGCAGGTCGGCGACGCGCTCGGTGAACTCGGTCAGTTAGCCAAGACGCCCGAGGCGAACATCATCAAGTTGCCCAACATCAGTGCCTCGATCCCTCAGCTGAAAGACGCGATCGCTGAGCTTCAGTCGAAAGGCTTCGCCGTCCCCGACTACCCGGACGACGCGCAGACCGACGACGAGCTCGAAGTGCGCGCCCGCTACGACAAGGTCAAAGGCAGCGCGGTGAACCCTGTGTTGCGCGAGGGCAACTCCGATCGACGCGCTCCCGCGTCGGTCAAGCAGTACGCCCGCACGCATCCGCACTCGATGGGCGCGTGGAGTCCGGACTCGAAGACCAACGTCGCGCATATGACGTCGGACGACTTTCGCTCGACCGAGCAATCCGTTGTGATCGCGCAAGACGGCGCGGTCCGGATCGAATTCCACGCCGCCGACGGCGCGATCACGCCGCTGCGGGCTCCCGTATCGGTACTCGCCGAAGAAGTGATCGACGCGGCGGTGATGCACGTCGCCGCACTGCGCCAGTTCCTCGACGATCAGATCAGCCGCGCGAAAGACGAAGGCGTCCTGTTCTCCGTGCACCTAAAGGCCACGATGATGAAGGTCTCGGACCCCATCATGTTCGGTCACGTGGTCCAGGCGTTCTTTCCGACGCTGTTCGCGCAGCACGGCCCGGCGCTCGCGGCCGCGGGCATTTCTCCGAACGACGGCTTGGGCACGCTGCTCGAGCGCGTCGGTGAGATTCCCGACGAGCGCGATGCAATCGAAGCGGCGATCGCCGAACGCCTCACCGAAGGCCCGGCGTTGGCGATGGTCGACTCCGACCGCGGCATCACAAACCTGCACGTGCCGAGCGACGTGATCGTCGACGCGTCGATGCCGGCGATGATCCGCACGTCGGGCCACATGTGGGGCCCCGACGGCGCCGAGAACGACACGCTTGCCGTCATCCCCGACAGCAGCTACGCCGGCATCTACCAAGTGGTGATCGACGACTGCCGTGCCAATGGCGCGTTCGACCCGTCCACCATGGGCTCGGTTCCCAACGTGGGCCTCATGGCGCAAGCAGCCGAGGAATACGGCAGCCACGACAAGACCTTCGAGGTCCCCGCTGCGGGCAACGTCCGCGTTATCGACGACGCGTCGGGTGAGGTGTTGATGGATCACGAGGTCAGCGCCGGTGACATTTGGCGGATGTGTCAAACGAAGGACGTGCCCGTTCGCGACTGGGTGAAGCTCGCCGTGACCCGCGCCCGGGCCACGGGTTCGCCAACCGTGTTCTGGCTCGACGAGACCCGGCCACACGACGCGAACCTCATCGCCAAAGTGCAGACGTACCTCGCCGATCACGACACGAACGGCTTGCAGTTCGAGATCATGGCGCCGGTCGACGCGATCCGATACTCGCTGGAGCGGATCCGCCGCGGCGAAGACACGATCAGCTGCACGGGCAACGTCTTGCGTGATTACCTCACCGACCTGTTCCCCATCCTCGAGCTGGGCACGTCGGCCAAGATGCTGTCGATCGTCCCGTTGATAAACGGGGGCGGCCTGTTCGAGACGGGCGCCGGAGGATCCGCGCCTAAGCACGTGCAGCAGCTGGTCCGCGAGAACCATCTTCGGTGGGACAGCCTCGGCGAGTTCTTCGCGCTGGCCGCGAGCTTCGAACACTTGGCCAATGTCACCAACAACAAGCGGGCGCAGATCCTGGCTGACACGCTCGACCTGGCGACGGGCACCTTCCTCAACGAGAACAAGTCGCCCAGTCGCAAAGTGAACGAGATTGATAACCGCGGCAGCCACTTCTACCTCGCGCTGTATTGGGCGCAGGAACTCGCGGCGCAGTCCGCCGATCCCGAATTGGCGGCCGCGTTCGGGCCGCTCGCGGCGCGCCTCGCCGGCGACGAAGAAGCCATCGTGTCCGAGCTGTTGGCGGTACAGGGCCACCCCGTCGACCTCGGTGGTTATTACGCGCCCGACACCGCTAAGGCGACGCAGATAATGCGGCCGTCGCCGACCCTGAACGACGCGCTGGCCACGCTGTAAGTCGCCGCGGCCTTCGCTTTCGCTCGCTCGCGGCGCGGCAGTTAACGTCAATGGCGATGACTGACAAGGCTCCCGTTCAGGTAACGGTCACCGGCGCTGCCGGCCAGATCGGCTACTCGCTCCTTTTCCGCATCGCTTCCGGGCACCTGCTCGGGCCCGACCAGCCCGTGTCGCTGCGGCTGCTGGAGATCGAGCCCGCAATGAAGAGCCTCGAAGGCGTCGTGATGGAACTCGACGACTGCGCGTTCCCGCTGCTCGCGAACATTGAGGCCACGAGCGACCTGAAGACCGCTTTCGACGGCACGAACTGGGCGATGCTCGTGGGCTCAGTGCCGCGCAAGGCGGGGATGGAACGCGGCGACCTGCTCACGATCAACGGCGGCATCTTCAAGCCGCAGGGCCAGGCCATCGCGGCGAATGCATCCGACGACGTTCGGGTGCTGGTCGTGGGGAACCCGGCGAACACGAACTGCTTGATCGCGCGTCTCAATGCACCCGAGGTACCCGACGACCGCTGGTTCGCCATGACGCGGCTCGACGCCAACCGGGCGAAGAGTCAGCTCGCGAAAAAGGCCGCGGTGCCCGTCGCCGACGTGACCAACGTCGCGATCTGGGGCAACCACTCGGCCACGCAGTATCCCGACGCCGTCAACGCGAAGATCGGCGGCAAGCCCGCCTACGACGTGATCAGCGACCACGACTGGCTGCAAAACGGTTTCATCGAGACCGTGCAAAAGCGTGGCGCGGCGATCATCGAGGCCCGCGGTTTGTCGTCGGCCGCAAGCGCAGCGAACGCGGCGATCGATTCAGTCAACAGCGTGTGGGGCAAGACCCCCGCCGGTGACTGCGCCTCGCTCGCCGTTGCGAGCAAGGGCGAGTACGGCGTGCCCGAAGGGCTGCAGTTCGGATTTCCGGTCACCAGTGACGGCGCCGGCAACTGGAGCGTGGTCGAAGGCTTCGAGTTGAACGACTTCGCGAAGGCGAAGATCGCCGTGACGACCGACGAGCTCGTCAGCGAACGCGACGAGGTGCGCTCGCTCGGTTTGATCCCGTAGTGGCCTAGACCTCGAGGGTCACCTTAAAGTTGACACCGAGACGCTGCAGATAGTTGATCTTGCGTTCGATGGCCTCTTGCCATTGGCCGAGGGCGACCTCGTACGGACCTCTGTCGCCGTCCTCGCACGCGTGCTCCAACTCGTCGAACGCAGCGTCTTCTGCGTCGAGCAGGCCGCGGTACTTCACGAGGAAGTGGTCGTCGATCACCTCGGACAAAGTCATGGGCGTCTCCTCTTGGGCCAGGGGCCGGTTGTGGTCGGAGCGTACAACTCCCGTCGACGGGGTGTCACGGGAAGAGTTTGTGAAAAAAGTGTGACGCGCGCCATATGCGCAGGTGCGAACGAGGGGTAACGTCGCCAGCGAGGGGGGACGTCCTCCTAAGCGGCTATTGCCGCGTATGTAAAGGGAGGTACCCGGTTGAACATTAAAAATGGCAAACCGGTGCGCAACGTGCTTACGGGGTCGTTGTTTGTGCTTGTCGGGGCTGCTGCGTGGATCGTTCTGTCTGCGGGCCAGGCCGGCGCATTCGTGAGCTCCGATCAGGACGCAACGACGACCAACGTCGGTGTCGGTGTTGCAAACACCGGCGGCAACGCTGCGGTGGGCAACGCGTCGACGAATTCGGCGACGTCAGACCAGACTGCAAGCGCGACCGGCGGTGGCGGCGCGGGCAACGACACGGTGGCGGTGAACGATTCGAATACGAGCAACAACTCGAATGGTTCAGCCACGATCGTCACCGGGCATGCAAACGCGGTCGGCAACGACGCGACCAACAACACTCAGCAGGTGGCCAAGGCCGACGACGCAGCGGGCGCACCGTTCGTACTCGCCGACCAAGACGTCACCACGACCAACATCGGCGTTGGCGTAGCCAACACCGGCTTGAACGTGGCCGCTGGCAACCTCAGCGACAACACGTCCGACGTGGATCAGCACGCGACTGCTAATGGCGGTGGCGGCGACGCCGTCGCTGTGAACACCGGCACCGCTTCGAATAACTCGAACGGCACGGCGACGATCATCACTGGTAACGCAACTGCGGTTGGTAACCAAGCGCTGAACAACGCTGTCCAGGTCGTCGACGCAGACGGCGCATCGTCGTTCGTCCTCGCCGATCAGAGTGTCGACACGCTGAACGCCGGGTTCGGTATCGCGAACTCCGGTATCAACTTCGCTTTCGGGAACCTGTCAACCAACGACAACACCCCCTCGCAAACCGCGACGGCTGTCGGTGGTGCGGGTGATCAGATCGCAGCGAACACGATCACGGCCACGAACAACTCAGCCGGCAATGCCCTGATCGCTACGGGCAACGCCACGGGCATCGGTAGTGCGTCCGTCAACAACAACTCGCAGGTGCTCAATGCCGATGGCATCGCATCTGTGCACAATCGACCGAACACAGCGGTGCCTTTGCTGCTGTTGATGTTCGGCCTGCTGTTCGCCCTTACGCCCCTGCGGCGTCTGGGCATCCGCAGCCGATAACGGCTCCGGGAAACGGATTAACGGGCGGGCCTTCGGGCCCGCCCGTTTTTCGTTTGGAGCTACGGGATGCAGTGGTCGATACGGTTGGCCCGAGCGAAATGGCTGATCGCCTTCAGTGGCGCCACGCCTTCGTCGTCGACCCGATTGAACAGCTTGTCGTTGCCCGTGCGCAGCGCGTCGGCGTAGTGACGGCCGGCGGCGACGTAGTCGTCGAAGTGGCGCAGCCACGCTGCTACCTGCCGCTGGTTTTCGGGGCGAACCTCGAGCGCGCGCAAGCGCACGACGACGCCCTCGAGCTTTGTTGCCGCGTGGTCGACCTGCCGAGCCGTCGCCTTCTCGAGGTCCGACTCGCTCTCGGCCTTCGGTCGCACGGCGCGCAGCGGTGGGATCGAGGATTTGCAGATTGCGTTCGCGGCTCGCTCGAACTGCGGGTCGCTCATCGTGCGCCCCGGCCGGAAGTTGCGGTTCTGGTACAGCACTAAGAGGGTGAACAGCACCGTGATCACGATCATCACTTCGATCGGTCGGCGCCGCTTCCACAGGCCTTTTGCAAACCAGCCGATCCAGTCCCGCACGCCCGGGTTTGTAGCAGGGGTCGGCGGGTTTCGGCTAACCGACGCGGGCCGGAGCCGAATTACCATCGGGTGATGCCCGTCACCTTTCCCACCGGCGCCGCGCGCGCTCCGATGGCCGTGCTCGCCGCTGCGATCGTTCTCGCTCTCGCCGGCATTACGGGCGTACTCGCCGGCGTCGGCAACAACGACTC
>JBEEFT010000040.1:0-6557 GCA_041166225.1 Actinomycetota bacterium
CAACCACTGGATCGCGGCGCCGGTCACGAAGATCGCGCCCTCGAGCGCGTACGCGACTGAACCGTCGGACAGCTCCCACGCGACGGTCGTCAACAGCCCTTCGACGGGCGCCGGCAACGACGGCCCGACGTTCATCAACACGAACGAACCGGTGCCGTACGTGTTCTTGGTCATGCCCGGTTCGAAACAGGCCTGTCCGAACAGCGCGGCCTGCTGGTCGCCGGCGATGCCGCTCACCGGGATGCCCGCGGGCACACCGTTACCGTCGACGGTCACGCCGAAGCGGCCCGACGACGGACGGACTTCGGGCAACGCGCCGAACGCGTCGGCCACACCGAACACGTCGGCCATCTCGGACGACCATGTGCGCGCGCCGATGTCGCACAGCAACGTGCGCGACGCGTTGGAAACGTCGGTGGCGTGCACGGCGCCGCCGGTCAAATGCCACAACAACCACGAGTCGACCGTGCCCACGGCCAAGTCGTCGGACGCGGCCACGGCACCCGACGACAGCAACCACCCCAACTTCGTCGCGGTGAAATACGGGTCGAGCACGAGGCCGGTAACCGCGCGCACCCGGTCGAGCGCGCCCCGCGCGGTGAGCGCGTCGCACACCTCGGCCGTGCGCCGGTCTTGCCACACCAGCGCGCGGTACAGCGGCTGACCCGTCGACCGCGACCACGCCACCAACGTCTCGCGTTGGTTCGTGATCCCGATTGCGGCGATCGCACCGAGTGCGGGGTCCAAACGCGCGACGACCTCGGCCAGCGTCGCCCGCACCGCGTCGAGGATCTCGTTCGCGTCGTGCTCGACCCATCCCGGTTGTGGGAAGTACTGCGGGAACTCGCGGTAGGCGACGTCGACCGGCGTACCCCGTTCGTCGATCACGAACGCGCGCACGCCTGTGGTTCCAGCGTCGATCGAGAGCACAACGGCCATGCCGTGAAACTACTTGTCAAAGAATTGGGAATTCAGTGGTCCCCGTGTCACCGGTAGCGCCGATGCGGTGTTTATGAAGAAACGCGCTCCGTGGGTCATCGGCGTCACATGGCTGTGCCTGGCCGCAAGCCAGCTGAGCGCGCCGCCGCGCGCCGAAGCGGCGCCGCCGAGCCACAACAGCGCGTGCCGTAACGGTTACGTGTCGATCTCGTTCGACGACGGGCCCACCCCGACCACACCCGACCTGCTTCGGGCGTTGCGTCGCAACAACATCACGGCAACCTTCTTTGATCTTGGCCGGCAAGCCGAGCTGTTCCCCCAACACGTACAAGCCGAACGCGCTGCCGGCCATGAAATCGCCAATCACACCTACGACCACGCCAACTTCCAGGACATCGGCGACGACGCCGCGCTGGTGGAGCTGGCGAAGACCCAACCGATTCTGGCCGCGGGAACCGACGTCCCCGAGTTCTATCGCCCGCCGTACGGCGCCACGAACCCGACGATCGCGCAACGCGCGTTCGACACGCTCGGCCTCACCGAAGTGATCTGGACGGTCGACACGAACGACTGGGACGGGCGCTCCACCGCCGACATCGTGCGAACCGCGTCGAGCGCGCGGGCGGGCGACTTCGTACTCATGCATGACGGCTACCCGAACACGATTAACGCGATCGCCAAGATCGCCGACGCGCTCGCAAAGAAGGGCTTATGCGCCGGGCGGATCGCCCGCAGCGCGACTCCCACCCAGGCGTGGGAAAACCTGTCGTTCAACGCCACCGTCAAGGCGTGGGGCTAGCCCCGCGACGCGGTTTGTTGGGTCTCTCTTGGTCCGCATTTCTCAACGGGTTGGGAATTGGCGCCGATGAGGTAGCTGGAGCGGAAACACCGGCTCTGAATCGAAAGAGGGCACTCAACATGACGTATGGCTCGGCAGGACAACTCGCCGGAACCGGACTCGCAGCTACGGGGTTCGCTCTCGGCGGCTGGCTCGTTGGTGCAGTGACGCTGCTGCTCCTCGGCATTGCTTGCATGCAACTGGCGCGTCGCAGCCCCGCCCTGCGTCCCTGATTGTTCCAGCTTCACAACTCACAACTCACAACTCTCACAACTTAAAAAGATGACCAGCGTCCCCTCCGCCGCCTGCTCCGATACCGACCTTTCCATGGGGTCACGAAAGCGGCGGACGGGGACGCTGGTCGTTTTGATTGCGGCTCACAACGAGCAGCAGTCGATCGTGGCAACGCTGCGGTCCGTCGTTGCGCAACAACGCAAAGCGGACCGCATCGTCGTAGCTGCAGACAATTGCACCGACAGCACCGTCGCCCGGGCCAAAAGCGTCAAGGGCGTGACGGTGTTCGAAACGAAGAACAACACTCACCGCAAGCCCGGCGCGTTGAACCAGGCGTGGCGCAGGTACGCCCAGAAGGCTGAGTTGATCGTGTGCATCGACGCCGACACCCTGCTCGAGCCGAACGCGCTCGGCGACTGGGAGGCGGAGTTCCACGCCAATCCGATTCTCGGCGGCTGCTCGGGAAAGTTCACGATGCTCGTGGGCGACGACATGAACCGCCGCGAAAAGCTGCTCGTGCGTCTACAGCGCGCCGAGTTCTCGAAGTGGACCGACGTCGCCCTGCGGCGTGAGCGGCGCACTTCGGTGCTGGCGGGCACCGCGTGCTGCCTCAACAACGACGCGTTGCACGAAGTGATGGAGCGTCGCCCGAGCTCTGGCCCACGGTCCGTGGAGGACGGGCCGTGGGTCACTTCCTCGATGGTCGAAGACTTCGAGTTGACGTACCGCATGCGCGAGCTCGGTTGGGAGACGAAGGTTTCGGCCACCGTGCGCGCCTACACCGATGCGATGACCGACCTCAAGAGCCTGTGGGCTCAGCGCATGAAGTGGCAGACCGGCACCGTCGAAGACCTGCTCGCGTTCGGCCTCAACAAGCGCACCCGCCGCGACTGGTGGCAGCAGGGCCAGGGGATACTCGCCGTGGTCATCCGGGTGTTGTGGCTCACGATCCTCGTGGCCAGCATCGCCCTCGGTCGTTTCCGCATGCACTACTGGTGGCTGCTGCCGACCGTGCTGTTCCTGACTAACGACATCAAACAGTCGCTGCGGATCCCGAATCGCGACAACGGTGACGTGGTTGTCGCGGCCTTGATGATTCCGCAGGAGCTGTTCGCCTACATGCGTGCGGGCTGGTTCATCAGCTCATGGTGCAAGGTGCTGGCCCGCAAACTCTTCGGCCTGCGCTACAAGGACGGCTGGGCCAAGCAGGAGCGGGCCGAAGCCGGCCGCCGCACCCGTGTGGCGGGTCAGCTGGCGGCGACGAACGTCGCGTCGGATACGGCGCTGGCGAACGCAGCCTGAGCTGTCGCTGAGGACTCGATCCGCCAGTCCGTCTCTTTCTGGATGTTGAACCAGACGAACGCTTTGATGTCGGTGTTGGCCTTGACGAAGGAGAAGAAGTCTTTCACCCACGTCGCCTTGCTGCCCCCGGCTTCGGCGCTCGCCGTCTCGCCGATCACGATGCCGCGATGCGTGATCGCTCGCACCTGTGAAAGGGTCGGGCCGAACACCGAAGCCGGCGTCTGCCAAGTGGCCCAACTGGCAGAGGCGCCCCAGTTGTATCCGTCGATGCCGACCATGTCGACGTAGGCATCGCCGGGATAGAGGCTCGTGAGCGAGCTGCCAACGCCGTCCATGACGACGTTCGGGCTCCACACCCACTTGACGTTGGTGACACCAGCGGCCGTGAACACGTCGTGCACGTGGCGGTAGGCCGCAGCGTAGGAACCGGCGCCGTTGCCGTTGACACCCTCGGCCCATGGATACCAATCGCTGTTCATCTCATGCGCGAAGCGCAGCCATACCGGGGAACCGAACGTCTTGATCTGTGTCGCCCAGGTGCGGATCATCGAGTCGTAGTTGCCGGCTGTGATCGTGTTCAGCGCGTAGGTCGGCTGGTTGACACCGTTGCTCGGGTTCCACGGCTCCCAGGTGATCATCGGGACCGAACCGTGGTTGCGCACGGTGGTCGCTTCGCTGGTCGGGAAGTTCGGATCCCAGTAGAAGCTCTTGTACATGCCGTACAGCGCGGCCTTCTTGCCGGCGTGTGATTCGAACGACGCGAGCTGCGTGAGCCCACCCGTGTTGTTCTCCTCCGTAGCGGCGCCGAACAGCACAGGATTGGAGGAAGGGCTGCTCGGCGCCGCAATGGTGGAGGACGTGGTGCTGGGTGCTGCCCCTGCGACCGTGGTGGTGGACGGCGACGTCGTTGTCGTCTTCACCGCTGTGGTCGAGGTCGTGGGCTGGGCCGTGGTCGACGACGTTGTCGCCCGGGCCGTGGTCGTTGTTGTCTGTCGAGCGAAGCGGTTGCGAGCCGCGGCAGCTGCCGGCAGGGACGTACCAAGGGTGGCGACACCCACGGCTACGGCCACTGCAGAGCAAACGACCGCGCTGAGAACAACCAGCGAACGCCGCGAACGGACCACCTGCAATTGGGTTTCTTCCTCCATGTCCCAACTGATCGACAACGATCAGCGGAACCATTAGGTGAAACCCAATCTTCTATAAAGAGTTGAGAACTCCTGTTGGGATTCTCAAGAAGATCTCAGGGGTTAAAGCGGTACCCAACTCCCCAAACGGTCGTAAGCCAGCGAGGTTTGTTGGGATTTGCCTCGATGCGCTTGCGCAATCGGCGCACGTGTTCGGTCACGGTGTCGATGCTCTGCCACGCCGAGCTGGAGTTCCAGACCCGGTCGAGCAGCTGCTCACGCGAGAACACCTGGCGCGGTGACGACGCCAGAAACGCGAGGAGGTCGAACTCTTTGGCGGTGAGGCTGACGGACTCGCCGTCGAGCATCACCTCGCGGGTGGCCAGGTTCAGCGACAGCCCGTCGAAGCTCAGCGGGGGAGTCGCCGATGCCGGCCGCGTGCGCCGCAGCACCGACGCGATGCGGGCTTCGACTTCAGCGGGCGAGAACGGCTTGACCACATAGTCGTCGGCGCCGAGGCGAAGACCCATGACGCGGTCGCTCTCCGAGGTCTTGCCGGTGAGCAGGATGACGGGCACGTCGTTGGTGAGGCGCACTTGTTCCAGCACGTCGAGTCCGTCGTCGTCGCCGAGCATCACGTCGAGCACGATGAGGTCGGGTTCTTCGGCGGCCAGCGCGGCCATCGCTTCGGCCGCGTCGCCTGCAGCGATAACCCGGTAGTCCTCGAGGGACAGGAACCGTGTCAGCAAATGGCGGATGGTGCGATCGTCGTCCACGACGAGGACAGTGGCCTTCGTCGTTGCGGCCGCCGTCTCGCCCATCGTCTCCCGTGTCATCGACATGCGCTACCTATCGGCGCAATTGACAACGCCTTGAGAATTACCGAGAAGTTTTGGGATTTGTTTGAGCGACGTCGGACGCGGCCGCCGAGGCCACGAGCTTTTCCTTGCGGGCACTCGCGGGTTTGTGTTCCAGGCACCGCCGCAACGACGCGGCGAGCAGGTCGCGGGCCACGGGCTTGGAGAGAAAATCGTCCATGCCTGCGGCGAGGCACGCGTCGCGGTCCGACGCCATCGCCGATGCGGTCATCGCGATGATCGGGGTGCGGAACCGTGACCCGTTCTCGAGCGAACGGATCGCGCGCGTCGCGTCGTAACCGTCCATGCGCGGCATCATGCAATCCATCACGATCGCGTCGTACTTGGTCTTGTTGAACGCTTCGACCGCGGCCACGCCGTCTACTGCGATGTCGGCGTTGTAGCCGAGCTGCGTGAGGATGCCGACCGCGACCTTGCGGTTCACGGGGTTGTCTTCGACCACGAGGATGCGGAAGGGCGCGGCGGCCACAGCCGGCTTCCCGTTCGGAGCGGGCACCGACGCCGGTTCGGGGGGCGTTGCCAGCGCCGGCCGGCGCGTTGCTTCGGCCATCGGCACGGTGAACCAGAACGTGCTGCCTTTGCCGGCTTTGCTGTCGACGCCGATCTCGCCGCCCATCAGCGTCACCAGTTCGCGGCAGATCGCGAGCCCGAGGCCGGTGCCGCCGAAGCGACGCGTCGTCGACGGGTCGGCCTGCACAAATGGCTCGAAGAGCCGCGTGCGCGCTTCCTTCGCGATGCCGATGCCGGTGTCGCTGATCTCGAAGCGAAGCGTGTGGCCCTGCGCGGTCACGTTGAGTTTCACCCCACCCTCCGAAGTGAACTTCACCCCGTTCGCGAGCAGGTTGGTCAACACCTGCTTCAGGCGGCGGCTGTCGCCGTGGAGGTCGTCGGGAACCGACGGTGCCACCGTGCACGTCACCTCGATCGAGCGGTCAGCTGCCATGGCGTTGAACGGCATGAGGGTCGCCTTGAGCATCGGCCGCAACGCGAAGTCCTGGGCGTCGATCAGCAGCTTGCCGGCCTCGATCTTGGACACGTCGAGGATGTCGTCGATGATGGCGCGCAGCGACTCGGCCGACGACGACATCGTCTGCACAAAGTCGCGCTGTTGCCGAGTGAGCTTGGTGTCGAGCAACAGGCCGACCATCCCGGTCACGCCGTTCATCGGCGTGCGGATCTCGTGGCTCATATTCGCCAGGAACGCCGACTTCAGCCGCGACGCCTCGCGCGCTTCTTCCA
>JBEEFT010000041.1:0-8034 GCA_041166225.1 Actinomycetota bacterium
GAGAGCTGTTCGTTGCGAGCGACGAACACCGGTGCTTTGGGACCGGTCGATTCGCGCACCCACAACACGTCCCACAGCCGCCACGGGGTTGGGAACCCCTTCAGGTCGTGTTCGCCGGCGTCGCGGAAACTGACGTCGGGGATCGTGCCTGCGAGTTGGCGCGTGATGTCGGACACGAACACCTGCCGCCCGCTCGCCGCCGAACACACACGCGCGGCGGCGTGTACCGCTTCCCCCGAGATCTGATTACCGGCTTGCGCGACCTCGCCGGTGTTCAGGCCGATCCGCACGCGCAGGGGCGCTCCACTGCGTTGGCGGTTGAACGCGTCGATCGCGCGCTGAATACCGATCGCGCATGCGATCGCGCGCTTGGTCGACACGAACACCACGAGGAACCCGTCACCCAACGCGGCGTGCTGATCCCATCCCTGGTGCTCGGCAACCTGCGCCCGGATTATTTCGTCGTGCTGGTGGAACAACTCGTCTGTCTCTACGTCGCCGAGTGATGTGCGCAAAGACGTCGAACCCTCGATGTCGGTGAACATGATCGTCACCGGCCCCTCAGGCAGCGTCGGCACGACGCGCGTCTCGCTCATCGACCCGAACGGTACTGCCGGGCGTGCGTTGGCGTTCAGGTCGACGACGGGCGCAACCGCAACGTGGCCATGCCCCCGTCGACGGCGAGGGCGGTTCCGACCGTCGATCCCGACGCCGGCCCCGCCAGATACGCAACGGCGAGCGCAACTTCGTGGGCCGACACGAGCCGGCCGTGCGGTTGACGCGCTTCGAGCGCGGCGCGCTCGGCTGCAGGATCGTCGGCCGCGTCGAGCAGTCGCTGCACCCACGGTGTGTCGGCCGTCCCCGGGTTCACGCAGTTGACGCGGATCCCTTCGCGCACGTGGTCGGCGGCCATCGCCATCGTCAACGCGAGCACGGCACCTTTCGTCGCGGAGTACAAGGCGCGCTGGGGTAAGCCGTTGGTCGCGGCGATTGACGCGACATTCACGATCGTGGCCGCCGGTGACATCCGCAGGTGGGGCAGCGCGGCGCGGCTGACGCGCACGGCGCCGACCACGTTGACGTCGAACACGCGGTGCCACTCGTCGTCGGGGTTGGCCTCGACCGTGCCCTGGGCGCCGATGCCGGCGTTGTTCACCACCACGTCGACGCGCGACCAGGCGCGCACGACTTCCTCGACGCCTTCGCGCACGCTGCGGTCGTCGGTCACGTCGACCTTCACACCAAGCGCATCGGGAACCGCGCCCGACGGGTCGACGTCGAACACAACGACGCGTGCACCGCGGGTCAACAATTCGTCGACCACCGCGGCGCCGATTCCCGACGCACCACCGGTGACGATGGCCACGAGGCCGTCGAACTCGGCGGCGCTCACGCGGTCGGCTCGTACGCGACGAACTCCTGTCGCTGCCGGCCCAACCCGTCGATCTCGAGTTCGAGCACGTCACCAGGCGCGAGGTACGGGAACTTGCCCGACAGCGCCACGCCCTCGGGGGTGCCCGTCATGATCAGGTCGCCGGGGTCGAGCACCATGTACTGGCTGAGCTGATGGATCACGGCGGCGACGTCGAAGATGAGGTCTGACGTATTCGAATCCTGGCGAGGTTCGCCGTTGACGAAACTGCGCAGGCCAAGATTGCTGTGGTCGACTTCGTCGGGGGTCACCAGCCACGGCCCCACCGGACTGAACCCGGGCGCGGTCTTGCCCTTGCTCCACTGACCCGTAGAGACCTCGAGCTGGAACGCGCGCTCGCTGAGGTCGTTGGCGACGACGAACCCGGCCACGTGGTCGAGGCTCTCAGCGGGCGAGTCGAGATACGTCGCCCGCCGGCCGATCACGACGCCGAGCTCGACTTCCCAGTCGGTCTTGGTGCTGCCCTTGGGGATCGTGACGGTGTCGTTCGGGCCAGCCAGCGTGTTCGGGTGCTTGAAGAACACCACGATCGACTTGGGCGGCGGCGCGCCGGTTTCGGCCGCGTGGGCCGCGTAGTTCATTCCGATCGCGACGATCGCGCCGGGCCGCGCGATCGGCGCGCCAACCCGCAAGCTGTCGACGTCGGCGATGAGGGGCAGCTCGTCGTTGGCGAGCGCCGTCGCGACTCGGGTCGGGCCGTCGGTTTCCCAGAACGCCGCGTTGATGTCGTCGGTGAGCGCGGCGATGCTGCGGGCGCCGTCGTCGGTCAACACAGCGGGTTGCTCTTGCCCGGGCGGGCCTAGTCGCACGAACTTCATGTGCCCATCAGAGCATTTCGGTCGGCCCACCGACGATCTGGCGCCGCGTCATACTCCACGGCCGTGGAACACACCGCTCGACCGAACCTGCCGCGCGGACCCCACGGGCTCTCGCGCGACGAGGTGCAGCGGTCCCAACGCGTACGCCTGTTGCAGGCGGCCACCGACGAGGTGGCCGAACGCGGCTACGCGAACACGACGGTTGCGCACATCATCGCCAGAGCCGGCGTGTCGCGGGCCACCTTCTATGCGCTATTTGCCGATCGCGAAGCGTGCTTTCGCGCCGCGTACGAAGCGAACGCCGAACTCGTGGCCGCGGTGATGGAGGCTGAGCTCGCGAACGTGCGCTCGTCGCGGGGCGAGGAACCGTTGGCGCGCCTCGATCGCGTGCTCGCGGCGTACCTCGCCGCACTGCAGACCGCGCCGACACTGGCCCGCGTGTTCCTCGTGGAGGTCTACGCGGCCGGTCCGGTCGCGATCGAACAACGGCGGGCATCGCTCGAACGCTTTGTAGACATCGTGGCCGAGACCCATCGCGGCGAAACCGGTGTGTTGGGCACACGCAAAGACCAGCGTTTCGCGGCCGAAGCGTTCGTGGGCGCCGTGAGCTTCATGATCACGAACGCCGTCGCGGCCGGCGAGATCGACTCGGTGACGGACCTGCGCAAACCGCTGATGCGCCTCGCCGGCCAGATCACCGGGCACGAGTCGTGAGCGCACAGAAAAAAAGTCATAGACATTAATGTTTTTCTCTTGTAAGGTCGGCGACGGATAGCGACCCGATCGCGGGCCGCCACGTTCGGGGGAACCCACTATGCGCAGAGCCATCCGGTCCGCATTCGTCGTCGTGGCCATGGCCGCCACCGCTGTGCCGCTGGTGACCACGCGGCCCGCTGCCGCCGACGCTCCGAACCTCGTGTCGGGGTCAGGCATCACCGTCGGGGCCTGGAGGTGGATCACGGCTCGCACGCTCGAGGTCGACGTCACCACGGCCAAGGTCGCCGCCAACGCAGTGAACGGCCCGCACCGCGTGCGCATCACACTGCCGAACGACTACTTCCAATCGGGCACCACCCGCTATCCGGTGCTGTACCTGCTGCACGGCGGCGCTGGCGGAAACAGCGCGCAGTGGACCACCGGCGGTGGCGCGGCCGAAGCGCTCACCGACGGCAAGCCGCTCATCACGGTGATGCCCGACGGCGGCAAGGTCGGCTGGTTCACGAACTGGGTGAACCAGCAGCAGGGTGCACAGAACTGGCGGGACTTCCACATCGACCAACTGATCCCCTGGGTCGACGCCAACCTGCGCACGATCGCCACAAAGCAAGGCCGCGCGATCGCGGGGCTGTCGATGGGCGGCTTCGGCGCGGTGCGCTACGCACAAGATCGGCCCGACCTGTTCGCGTTCGTCGGAAGCTTCTCGGGCGCCGTCGACCTCGGCGACTCGGGGACGCGCTCGGTTATCGGCGAACAGGCCGTGCAGAACGGCTATCCCGCGAACGGACCGTTCGGCAGCCCGTTCTATCCGTTCGACACCACGTGGAATCAGCTCAACCCGATCAACCGCGCCGCCCGCCTCAAGGGCGTGTCCGTGGCGCTGTACGCCGGAGGCGGCAGCAACGATCAGGACGTGCTGGAAGGCACGATGCGGGCGTCGGCTGATCGCTTCAAGGCGGCGCTCGACGCGGCGGGTGTCCCCGCGTTCTACTGGATGTACGGCCGCCCCGGTCCGTCTGCACCCTTCGGTTGCGACGGCGGTCACAACTTCGGGTGTTGGAACTTCGCGTTGCTCGACGCGATCCCGCGCATGATGGCCGTGCTGCAGGCGCCGACCACGCCGCCTCCCCCGCCGCCGGCACAGCCCGTTATCGACGGCGACTTCGAGGCCGCGGGTCTGGGACCGTGGGTGTGCACGTCCAACTGCGGCGCGGATCACGGCACGGGCAACGCTCACGCGGGCACCGGCAACGCGTGGGTGCGAAACACGAGCGGATGGAACGACGTGCACCAGACGATCTCCGTCGCCGCCAACCGGACCTACACGATCAGCGGATGGGTGCGTACGTCCTCGAACAACACCGATGGCTATTTCGGGTTACGAACGACCGGAGGACAGGTGCTCAGTGAGACGAAGTTCGGGCGCCTCGACGGCTACACGAAGCTGTCGGTCACGGTGAACACCGGCGCCAACACGAGCGTGGTGGTGTACGGCGGACTGTGGGCCAACGGCGACACGTGGGCCCAGATCGACGACGTCTCGGCGACGTAGCGATGGACGGGGCGAGCGTGCGCGGCCGGCGGGTTCTCATCACCGGTGCCGCGCGCGGCATCGGCGCCGCCCTTGCCCGTCGTCTGCACGAGCGCGGCGCGCGCGTGGCGGTGGCTGGCTTGGAGCCCGAACTGCTCGCGGCAGTCGCGCGTGACGTCGCGGGTCCGCACTGGTTGTGCGACGTAACCGACCGCGACCAGACGAGCGCGGTCGTGGAAGCCGCGGTGGCGGAACTGGGCGGGCTCGACGTCGTGGTGGCCAACGCCGGTGTGGCCGCGCAGCTGCCGCTCGTCGGCGGCAACCCGAGGATCTTCGACCAGACGATCGCCGTGAACGTGGTCGGTACCTACAACACGTTGCGGGCGGCCGGGCCGCACATCAGTCATCCCAACGGATACGCGGTGGCGACTGCGTCGCTCGGCGCGGCCGTCCACCTGCCGCTCATGGGTGCGTACAGCGCGTCGAAGGCAGCGGTCGAAGCGCTCGGCAACACGCTGCGTCAAGAGCTTCGACCCAGCGGTGCCCGCGTCGGAGTCGCCTACTTCGCCGAGCTCGACACCGACATGACCACGCGGGGCTTCAGCACCGATGCCGCTCGACAGTTGCTGCGCGGTCGGTCCATCACGCGTGTAACGCCACTCGAGGCGGGGATACGCGCGCTCGAGCGGGGGATCGCCCGTCGCAGCCGCATCATCGTGGCGCCGTGGTGGACGCGTCCGGTGCTCTCGACGCGCATGTTCGTGCAGGTCGGCCTCGAACCGCTCGTGCGCCGCAACCTCGCCTCGGCGCTCGACGTCGCCCGCGCCGAAGACGTAGAGCTCACCACGCCCCAACCCGAGCGGTGAACGAGCCCCGGATCACGCCGGGCGCGCGCCACGACGTCGGCCTTGTCGCGTGGGCGGTCAGCTGGGTCAGCGGCCGCGTCAGCGGCAGGGGGCCACCGAACCTGTTTCTCACGGTGGCGCGCCACCGACGGCTGTTCTTCGGATGGCTGCACTTCGCGGGCCGGCTGATGCCGGGCGGCCGGCTGCCGCGCCGCGACACCGAGCTGGTGATCTTGCGCGTCGCGCACACGCGCCGCTGCGCGTACGAGATCGCCCATCACGCCCACCTCGCCCGACGCGCCGGGCTCGACGCGGCGGCGGTGGAGCGCGTGGCCGGGGACGGGCGCGATCCTGCGTGGTCTGCCCGCCAGCGCACACTGCTCGTGGCCGTCGACGAACTCCTCGCGAACCGGGACCTCCACGACGACACCTGGCGTGACCTTGGTGAGTTTCTCGACGATCGGCAGCGCATCGAACTGTTGCTGCTCGTGGGTCACTACGACATGCTCGCCACGTTCGCGAACACGCTGCGAGTTGCTTCGGACGAACGTCGCTAGCGCCGCGTCAATAAGGTGCGGCCATGCAAGGGCCGATGGAGGGCATGAAGGTCGTCGAAGTCGGCATGTGGGTCGCGGGCCCCGCAGCCGCCGCGATCCTGGGCGACTGGGGCGCCGACGTGATCAAGATCGAGCCGCCCGACGGCGATCCGTTCCGCGGTTTGATGTCGCGTTCGGGTCGGACGGCACCAGTCCCCCGTTCGAACTCGATAACCGCAACAAGCGCAGCGTGAGCCTCAACCTCGCGACCGACGAAGGGCGCAGGGTTGCGGCGCAACTCGTCGACGAAGCCGACGTGTTCGTCACGAACGCGCGTCCGATCGCGCTCGAGCGCGCCGGGCTCGACTACGCCACGGTCGCGGCGCGCAACCCGCGCCTCGTCTACGCGCAGGTCAACGGGTACGGCATGGAGGGCGAAGAGCGTGACCGCGCCGCGTACGACGTGGGTGCGTTCTGGTCACGCGCTGGCGTTGCCGCGTCGCTGGCGCCCGAAGGCACCGACCTCCCCTACCAACGCGGCGGCATGGGCGACCACATGGCGGGCATGGCCGCAGCGGGTGGCATTGCGGCGGCCCTGCTCGCGCGTGAGCGCAGCGGCGAAGGCCAGCTCGTGTCGACGTCGTTGATGCGCATCGGGATGTACATGATCGGCTGGGACATCAGCATGGCGCTGCGCATGGGCATGCCGACGATCCCGATGACGGTAAAGGCGCCACCGAATCCGCTCATCAACGGCTATACCGCGGGCGACGGGAAGCGGTTCTGGATGCTGGGCTTGCAGGGCGACCGGCATTGGCCCGACGTGGTGCGCGCCGTCGAGCGGCCCGAGTGGGCCGACGACGAACGCTTCGCGAACATCGTGGCCCGTGCGGTCAACGCGGCCGCGCTCGTTACGGAACTCAACGCGATCTTCGCGACCAAGACCATGGACGAATGGGCGGCGATCTTCGATCGCGAAAACGTGTGGTGGGCGCCGGTGCAGCACGGCCACGATGTGGTGACCGACCCGGTCGCACACGCCGCCGGTGGGTTCGTCGACGTACCCGACGCCGGCGGCGGCGACCCGATCAAGATGGTGGCGACGCCCGTCGACTTCCACGGCTCTCCCGGCCGGCCCCGCTCGACGCCGCCCGAGTTCGCGCAGCACACCGAAGAGGTGCTGCTCGAACTCGGTTACGACTGGGACCGCATCATCGAACTGAAAGAAGCCGGCGTTATCCCGTAGACCGCGCGCTACGCGCCGCGTACGTCGAAGCGGTCGAGGTTCATCACCTTGTCCCACGCGGCTACGAAGTCACGCACGAACTTCTCCTCTCCGTCGGCCGCCGCGTACACCTCGGCCAGCGCTCGCAGTTGCGAGTTCGACCCGAACACGAGGTCGACGGCGGTGGCCGTCCACTTCGCCTCGCCGCTGACGCGGTCGCGCCCTTCGTAGACGTTTTCCGAATTGCGCGACGTCGTCCATTCGGTCGCCCCGTCGAGCACGTTTACGAAGAAGTCGTTGGTGAGCTTCCCCGGCCTTTGGGTGAGCACTCCGTGGTTTGCGCCGCCAACGTTGGCGCCCAGCGCACGCATGCCGCCGACGAGCGCGGTCATCTCAGCGGCGGTCAGGCTCAGCATGTAGGCGCGATCGACCAGGCGTCGTTCGGCCGGCGCCTTGTCGCCGGCTCGCTGATAGTTGCGGAACCCGTCGGCTTCAGGCTCGAGCACTGCGAACGACTCGACCTCGGTTTGTTCCTGCGTGGCGTCGGTTCGACCCGGTGTGAACGGAACCGTGATGTCGTGACCCGCGTCTTTCGCCGCCTTCGCCACGCCGACGCAACCGGCCAGCACGATGAGGTCGGCGAGTGACACCTGCTTGCCTCCGGCGGCGTTGAACTCGTCGCGGATGCCTTCGAGGACCTGCACCACGAACCCCACGTCGGCGTTTACCGCCCAGTCCTTCTGCGGCGCCAACCGCAGACGCGCGCCGTTCGCACCGCCGCGCTTATCGGTACGGCGGAACGACGAAGCCGACGCCCACGCCACGCCCACCAACTCGGCGACCGACAGGCCCGATGCCAAGATCCGCTCCTTGAGCGCGGCTGCGTCGGCCTCACCGATCACGTCACCCTCGACCGCAGGCACGGGGTCT
>JBEEFT010000042.1:0-14329 GCA_041166225.1 Actinomycetota bacterium
CGTGCTCGCGCGCCAGCGCCACGTCGTTCTCGAAGGGGCGCGGGTATCGCGCCAGGTCTTCGTTCGGACCGAACTGCAGGGGGTTGACGAACACAGTCACCGCAACCACATCGCACGAGCGCGTCGCTGCGTCGATTAACGACGCGTGGCCCGCGTGCAGCGCGCCCATCGTGGGCACCAGACCAACGGTGCGGCCCGCCGCGCGTTCGGCGTCGAGCGCCTTGCGAAACCCGGCGACCGTGTCGACGATCTGCATCAGCACTCCGCCAAATCGCGGGTGGCCGTGACCAGCGCTTCGTACAGCTCGCGTTCGGCGGGTGCCGCGGCGTCGACCGCCGCGCGATGCCGGTCGACGGTGACCCAGTCGCCGCGCGCGATTGGCCCCGTCAAAGCGGCGGCGGCGCCCACGTCGGCCACGTTGACGACCGCGCCGCGGGCCAGCGCGAGATACGCGTCGACGGGCACGCCCGCGGCGGCGGCCAGTCGTTCGACTTGGCCGAGGAGCGTGGTGAGATGGTTGGCGGCGACGCAGCACGCGGCGTGATGCAACGCACGCACCTGCTCGCTGTCGGCGAGCGCAACCCTCCGCCCGCCGAGCGCATCGACGATCGCGGCTCCCATTGCGTCACCGCCGACGGTCAACGCGAACCAGGCGCCGTCGAGGAGGCGACGGGCACCGGTGTGGGCGTCGGGCAACGCGACGAGCGGATGCACGGTGGCCCGGCGCGGGTGCGGCGCCAAAACATCAGCGCCGAGCGCGCCACTGAGGTGGACCACGCAGCAGTTGGGGTTTGGCGCAATTGCGCTTGCCACCGTTGCGATCGCGGCGTCGGGGGTAGCCACGATCAAGACGTCAACGTCAGATGCCGCGTGGGTGACGTCGTCGTTGCGACCGAGCGCGGCGCGTTCGATCCAACCGACCTTGGTGAGGGCGCGCGCCATCGCGCCACCCGCCCGGCCAGCGCCGATCACACGGAAAGAAAGTTTGCTCATTGGCTCGCATTCCGGCCCCAGGATGGGTGCCGTTCGCTTACCGAAAACGGTATCAGAGCGGCGGACGAACGCGCCCGCCGGATGTCACGCGGGGCTGGCTTCGGCGGGGCCTTCCAGCGGACCCGGGTCGGGGTCCTCGAACTGGGGTCGCTCGCCTTGGTAGTCCTGCGTGCTCGTGGGGTCGAGTTCGGTTTCAGGCTCGATGTCGTCGCTGAGCGTGGCGTCGCTTGTGACGTCGGCCGGGCCGCCCGGTGCGTCGGTGTTGGGTTCGGTCGAACTCATCGCTTACTCCGACGGAACGTCGGGGCGGCCTTCAGTGGGATGACTCGGAGACTCCGTGTCGGGCCCGGTCGGCTTGTTTGGATTCATCGGGGTGAGGATTTGGCCCGCGGGGTCGTTCTGCGGCTCTTCCGCTTCTTCGTTCTCGGCAGGATTAGTCGGCGCACTCATGGATCTGACGTACCCGTCCAAAGCGCGTTCAACCGCTCGCGTTCCGCGACGGGAAGCCGCGGCGCAGCGGCGGCGAAGTCGATTTCGTCGCGGGCGCGTGGGTGCGCCGATTTGTAGAGCAACTGCAACTCGGGCGCCAGGTACGGCACGCCGTCGTCGGTAAATGCGATCGCGTCAGTCATTGGCACGGTGATCGCGGGGTCGCGGCGGTAGTGCAGGACCCCGTTGCGGATGTCTTCGAACACGACCTCGAACTCCCACAAAGCGCCACCGCGGCGTCGGCACCAGAGCTGGTGCCCGCCGTCGGGTCGCAGTTCGCCGTCCCAAACGCTCAGCCGGCCGCGGTGGGCCGAGAACAACTCCCACTCGGGCTCCAGAAACGCGCGCAGTGCCGACGCGTCGGCGCGCGCGATCGCAACGTCGAGGTCGGCGTGCACACGGACGGGGTGGCCTACGAACAACTCGATGGCCCATCCGCCCGCGATCGCCCAAGTCCGTTCCCAATGGGCAAACCACGCTGCTGCATCGCTCGGCGTGACCGAGGTGTCCCAGTCCCCCCAGAGCGACCCGACGCGCCGAATTCCTCCCGTCTCGAGTGTCGGAAGCGTCGCGGCGAGATCGACGAGCGCGACGTCGCGCAACGGCTCGACCACGAACGCTCGCTCGCGCCACAACGGATGGGGCACCACGAGGTCGGGTTCGCTCACTACCAGGTCGCCCACCAGCAGGACGTCGGCGTCGAGCGTGCGCGGACCCCAGTGCTCGACCCGAACCCGTTGTGCGGACGCTTCGAGCAGTTGGCACAGCTCCAGCAACTGGCGCGGAGTCTTTTCCGTTTCAACGGCTACGACGACGTTCAAGAACGCGCCTTGATCGGCTGGACCCCCGACCGGATCGGTTTCGTAAACCGGCGACACGTCGACGCGTTCGTCGATAGCGAGCACCGCGTCCATGAGGTACTGCCATCGGTCGCCGAGGTTCGAGCCGAGGCCGAGGTAGGCCCTCACCGCGAGACGGTCAGCCGCACTCCCGCGGACGCGAGGTCATGCGCAACCGGGGGGCGCGTCTTGCGCAATGCCACTTCGACGGCGGTGACGCGGGTGTCGATGCGCAGGACGGCGTCGCCGATTTTGTGTGCCAGGTGCTCGAGCAGATTGCACGGCGGGCCGAGCACCACGTCGACGGCAGTTTGCAACACGAGCGCGTAGTCGAGCGTGTCGTTCAATTCGTCGGACCGGGCCGAGGGCGCCATGTCGAACGCGACAGTTAGATCGAAGTCGAAGGGCTGGGCGCGCTCACGCTCCTCGGGCAATACCCCGTGAACCGCGACGACCCGAATGTTTCGGAGTTCGAGCGCCGCCACGTCAGACCTGCGAGCCGGGACGCCTCGCAACTTCGAGCACGGCGCTGACGAGTTCGCGTCCCGTGGCGGTCAACTCGCGGTGGGCGAGGTGTTCGATGACGGTCACCGTCTGTGGCCCACTCTCGAGGATCCCGGCCCACAGCAGGTACCCCGCGACGATCCCGAGCAGGCGGTCGCCAACTTCTTCGGCGTGCAGCAGCAGTCGCTCACCCTGCCCCAACCACCCGCGGATCTGCTCGTAGATCGGTGGCAGCGCTTCACGCGGATCGTCATGCGAGCCGAACGGGAGGTTGGCGGCGGGAATTCCGAAGTCCTCGTAGGCCGCCATGTTGTGCGGCGACGCCAGAACCGACACGACGCGGCTGAAGCCGTTCTCGCGCAGCCAGACCATCTCTTCCTGACGCCGTACTTTGCGGTGGCTACGGCCGTATCCGCCGGGGCGTTCGCTGACGGCAAGGCGGTCTTTGATGACCCAAAAGAAGTTGCGGGGCTGAATGCCCGCCGCCCACTTGCCCTTCATTAGCTGCCTGCGACTTCGTCGCCCACGATCCGCACGGCGGCCACGGTAGCCCTCACGTCGTGGACGCGGACCATTGATACGCCTTTTGTTATCGCCCAGACCGCACCCGCGATCGACGGCTCGAGGCGGTCGGCGGCCGGGGGCACGGCGCCATCCGGGTCGGGGGCAAGCGTGCCGAGGAACGATTTCCTGCTCAAACCGACCAAAACCGGCCATTCGTAGGCACAGAGCACCTCAAGGTTGCGCAATAACGCGAGGTTGTGCGCGACCGTCTTGCCGAATCCGAGGCCCGGATCGATCCAGATCTCGTCGACTCCCGCCTCGCGCCCGGCCGCGGCGCGCTCGACGAGGAACTCCCCGACCTCGCGGACGACGTCGTCGTATCGCGGCTTTTTCTGCATTGTCTGCGGTGTGCCCTGCATATGCATGCATATCCACCCGCGCCCGGTTTCCGCCGCAATCGGCCACAAGGACGCGCTGACGTCGTTGATGAGATCGGCACCAGCCTCGACCGCGGCGCGAGCGACACCCGGCGTCATGGTGTCGACCGAAACGCGTGCCCGGCCGCTGGCGGCCAACGCCGTGACCACCGGGACCACGCGCGCCATCTCTTCGTCGGGCGACGGCGCGGTCGCCCCGGGCCGGGTCGACGCCCCGCCGACGTCGATGACGTCGGCTCCCTCATCAATCATCGCCAGACCGTGCGCGATCGCGGCGTCGGTGTCGAGAAACAGGCCACCGTCGGAAAACGAATCGGGGGTGACGTTCAGCACGCCCATGATCTTCACCCGGGCGGGCCGCGGCCCTGCGGTCAACGGCGACCGAACAAGATCGTCGTCGCTTCCGCCCGCGTTGACGGCGACT
Organism: Actinomycetota bacterium; assembly: GCA_041166225.1. Classification (GTDB taxonomy): domain Bacteria; phylum Actinomycetota; class Acidimicrobiia; order Acidimicrobiales; family JACCXE01; genus JACCXE01. The sequence continues at coordinate 4,191 of JBEEFT010000042.1, forward strand.
CGCGGAACAGCCCGTGCACCGCAGACGTAACGGTTGTGGTGCCCGGTTTGCGTACACCACGCATAGACATGCACAAGTGCTCGGCCTCGACCACCACCATCACGCCCTTGGGTGTGAGGGTCTCTGCGATCGCGTTCGCGACCTGCGTGGTGAAACGCTCTTGCACCTGGAGCCGCTGCGCGAAGCCGTCGCACAAGCGCGCGATCTTCGACAGGCCGGTGATGCGCCCTTCATCGTTGGGGATGTACGCGACGTGCGCGTTGCCGAACCAGGGAACCATGTGGTGCTCACACAACGAGTACACCGGGATGTCTTTCACCATCACCATCTCGTCGTGGTGCGCCTCGAACGTAACGGCGAGGTGGGCGGCGGGATCGCTGTCGTTTCCACCCGCGATCTCGGCGTACATGCGGGCGACTCGCGCTGGCGTGTCGAGCAATCCGTCGCGGCCGGGATCCTCGCCGATCGCGATCAACAACTCGCGAACCGCTGCTTCCGCGCGTGACCGGTCGACAGGCATGGCCTGAAGTTACTGGCGCGCTGGTGGGCGTTGCTAAGCGGTGGCGGGCCGGGCGCGCCGCAGCGCACCCTTGGGCGCCGGCGCCTTCGCGGCGCGACGCTTGCCTGTGCCAACCGGCACCGCAGCCGGAGAACCGGGCGTTGGGCCCGAACGCTTGCGTTTCACCGCACGGGGCTGCCACACGCCGATCGGCCCGAGTATCGCGGCGAGGTCTTCGCCCTCGAGCGTCTCCTTCTCGATCAGCGCCTTGGCGAGCTTGTCGAGCGTGACCCGGTGCGTGGTGAGAATGTCGCGCGCTTCGGTGTGCGCGTTGTGAATCAGCGACCGGATCTCGGCGTCGACGCGGCCCGCGACCTCTTCGCCATAGTTCGGCTGGTGGCCTAAGTCGCGGCCGAGGAATACCTCGCCCTGCGCCTGACCAAGCTGCTGGGGGCCGAGCTCGTCGCTCATGCCGTACTCGACGACCATTGCGCGGGCGATGCCGGTGGCGACCTCGATGTCGTTCTGCGCGCCTGTGGTGGGCTCGGAGAAGATCAACTCTTCAGCGGTGCGTCCGCCCATCAGCGTGGCGAGGCGATGCTTCAGCTGCGAACGCGTCGTGATGTAACGGTCTTCGGTCGGGAGCGACAGCGTCCACCCCAGCGACCGGCCGCGCGCCACGATCGACACTTTGTGCACGGGGTCGGCGTGCTCGAGCACGTGGCCCACGAGCGTGTGGCCACCCTCGTGATAGGCGATGACGAGTTTTTCCGAATCGCTCATCACGCGGGTCTTGCGCTCGGGGCCGCCGATCACGCGGTCGATCGCCTCTTCCAACTCGGGCATGCCGATGCGCTTGGAACCGTGGCGAGCGGCGAGCAGCGCCGCTTCGTTCATCAGGTTCGCGAGATCGGCGCCCGTGAATCCCGGCGTGCGCCGGGCCAAGACGTTGAGGTCGACCGCCGGGCTGAGCGGCTTGTCTTGCGCGTGCACAGTGAGGATCGCCTCGCGCCCGACGAGGTCGGGATGGTCGACCACGATCTGGCGGTCGAAACGCCCGGGGCGCAACAAGGCCGGGTCGAGTATGTCGGGTCGGTTCGTGGCTGCGATCAGGATGACGCCAGTCTTGGACTCGAAGCCGTCCATCTCCACCAGCAACTGGTTAAGCGTCTGCTCGCGCTCGTCGTGACCGCCACCCATGCCGGCACCGCGATGGCGACCGACGGCGTCGATTTCGTCGACGAACACGATGGCCGGCGCTGACGCCTTGGCCTGCTCGAACAGGTCACGTACGCGCGACGCGCCGACACCAACGAACATTTCGACGAAGTCCGAACCCGAGATCGAGAAGAACGGCACACCGGCCTCACCCGCGACTGCCTTCGCCAGCAGGGTCTTGCCGGTACCTGGCGGCCCGAACAGCAGCACGCCCTTGGGAATCTTGGCGCCCATCGCCTGGAACTTGGCCGGCGCTTCGAGGAACTCTTTGATCTCTTGCAACTCGGCGACCGCTTCGTCGGCCCCCGCAACGTCGGCGAAGGTGATCTTCGGCGAGTCCTTAGCAACCTGCTTCGTTTTGGCCTTGCCGAACTGCATGACGCGATTGCCGCCGCCCTGCATCGAGTTGAGGATGAAGATGAACAGCCCGATGATCAACGCGAAGGGCAGCAGCGTGCCGAGCAAGTTGAGCAACACGTTGCTCTTGGCCTGCTTGCTGTCGAGCGCCACATTGGCTGCGAGCAGCTTCGTAGTGAGTTCATCGGTGTACTCCTGCGGGAACTTCACGTCGAACTTCGTGCCCGAAGTGGAGATGCCTTGGATCTTGCCGGACCCGTCGATGATCTCGGCTGACTTCACCTGATGGGCCGCGACTTCTTGTTCGAAGGTGCTCAACGACAACTTCTTGCGCGACGACGTCGAGTGGAACACGGTCGTGAGCACCAGCACTGCAATCAAGGCGAGGACCACGTAGATCCCTGCGCCACGCATCACCCGCTTCATGAGGTGAAGGCTACCGGTAGTTCGAGCATGCAGTTTCTTCGGCGCAGCCGGTCGTTCGGATGAAAGACCCAATATCGTGACGGTATGCGCCGACCTGGGGTTGTCGTCCTATTGCTAATCGCGATCGCACTGTCGTCGCCCTTGCCGAAGGCAAACGCGGCGCCGGCGAACCCGACGGTGTACGCCCATCGCGGCGGTGCGGGGTACGCGCCCGAGAACACGTTCGGTGCGTTTCGCAAGACCGAAGCGCTCTACGGCGCGCGCGGCGTATGGCTCGAAATGGACACGCAGGCCACGAAAGACCACGTGCTCGTGATCATGCACGACGACAGCGTCGACCGCACCACCAACTGCCGCGGCGATGTGAACGCGTTGACGCTCGCACAGCTCGCACCGTGCAACGCGGCGGCGCACTTCGCGGGTTGGTCGACGTTCGAAGCGATCCCGACGCTGCGCGACGTGTTGCGCGAGGGCCGGACCAACGGGTGGAAGCTGATGGTCGAGATCAAGGACATCCCCGGCGAGTCGAACTTCGACGCCACCGGCGCCAAGGTGGCCAAGCAGCTCGTAGCGCTCGTCCACGCCGAACACTTCCCGGCAAATCATCTGCTCGTGCAGTCGTTCTGGCCCCGCGCCCTCGACAACATGCGTCACCTCGACGCACGCATCGGGCGAGTGCTGCTGACGTCGTCGACGCTCCCCGGCGCGCCGGCTGGCATTCCCGCGTTGGGCAACCTTGCCTACGACGCGTTGGGCAATCATCAGGTCGCGGCCCCCGACATCGCCAGCATCGGTATGAACAAGCAGTTCGTCGGGATCGCTCACCGCCTCGGCAAGCAGGTGGTGCCGTGGACCGTCGACGACCAGGCGACGATGGGAACGCTTCGGGCCTGGGGCGCCGACGGCATCATCACGAACTACCCGAACCGGGCTTACGCGCTCTATCGGTAGGGCGCGCGTCAGGTGTTGTCGTGCGGCACGCCAACGTAAGGCAGGTTCCGAAACTTCTCGTTCGCGTCGAGGCCGTAACCGACGACGAACTCCGGCGGAATGCGGAACCCGACGTACTTCAGCTCTAAGTCGTCGCGTTGTAAACCATCTTTGACCAACAGCGCGCACACTTCGAGCGAAGCCGGGTGCCGGGCCAACAAGTTGCGTTTGAGATAGCCCAGCGTGAGACCGCTGTCGACGATGTCTTCGACCACGAGCACGTCGCGATTCGACAAGTCGAGGTCGAGGTCTTTGACGATGCGCACCACGCCACTGCTCTTGGTCGCTGCGCCGTACGACGCGACCGCCATGAAGTCGAACTCGATGGGCAAGTCGATGGTCCGGGCCAGATCGGCCATGAACACGAAGGCCCCTTTGAGCACCCCCACGAGCAGCGGCGCGCGTCCCTCGTAGTCGGCGTTTATCTCCTTGCCGAGCTCACGGATGCGAGCTTGCAGCTCGTCTTCACTGATGACGACGCGAGCGAGTTCGTCCACGGTCGCGAGACGGTAGCGGGTCGACTCAGCTCCGGACGATCCGGGAGAAGTCAGCTCCGGACGACCCGAAGCCGACCCGACGAGCGGCGGACGGACACACCGGCCACGACGTCGGCGCCTACTGCGTCGCCCCTTGCGACCGCGAGCACGCGTTCGACTGCCGCAGCATCGGGCGGATAGCCCTCGAGGTGCGGCCTCAACCACTGCCGTACGGCGCGCCGCGCCAGGGGGTCGGCGGCGGCGGCGAGCGCTTTGGCGTCGGTGACGTCGATCGCGCTGGCGAGCTCGTCGAGCAAGCCAGAGTCGTCGCTGGCCTGCGCGGCCAACCGACACAGCAGCGGCACCGGGTCACGCCGGGCGATGTCACCGAGCAACGCGAGCAATTCGTGGCGGACGCGGTTGCGGGTGAACGCGGGGTCGTTGTTCGACGGATCGACCACAGGCGTGAGGCCTTCGTCCGCGCATACTGCGTGGGTTTCCGCGCGCCGCAACGCGAGCAACGGCCGGCGCTCGGGTGCGCCAATGCCGCGCAGTCCGTCGAGCCCGCTGCCGCGCATGAGGTTCAACAACACCGTCTCGGCTTGGTCGTCGGCGGTGTGGCCTGTGAGCGCGTCGCTCGGTAACACGGCGCGCCGAGCCGCCCGCGCCCGCGCCTCGAGGTTCGGCCCGGCTCCCACGATCACGGTGTGGGCTTGGAACACAGCGCCGTAACGCGTTGCTGCGTCGCGCACGACGTCGGCTTCGTCAGCCGAGCCGTCGCGCAGGCCGTGGTCGACGTGCACCACGGTGGCGCGCAACTCAGCTTCGGTGGCCAGCACGAGCAGTGCCAGCGAGTCGGCGCCGCCGCTTACGGCCAGCGTTACCGGAGTGCCCGCTTCCGGGAACCGACACCGGTCGAGCCGGCTCACTGCGCTAGCGCGAGGTCCGGTTCCTCAGACGTAACCCGCCGAATCCACGCCGCCGGTTCACGAATCTCGCCGAGCGTCGGGAGGTTCTGGGAGCCCTCCCACGCACGGGCGAGAAGCTCGGGGCCGCCCACGGCTTCCACCGCTTCGATGAAGCGTTCGCCTTGTTCGTACTGCTTCATTTTCGCGTCGAGGCCGGCAATCTGCTGGATTGCCTTCGCGATGAACGGCTGGGGCTGGTTGCGGCGGGCGTGCAGCGTGGCCGAGAAACGGTCGGCCGACGGCACCCGGTCGCGACCCGCACGGTCCATCGTGACATCACCGTGGCCTTCGAGCAGCGACATCAGGCCCTGGGTTTTCTGCAGCGTGACGAACTGTTCGGGCCCGGCGAGCAGCGCGATCAGTCCACCCTCGTCCAAGGGGTTACGTCCCTCACGCACGGCTTCCACCGCTCGCATCAACGCGTCGATGAAGCGCTTGGGGTCGATGTCGGCGACGCTGAGCGTGGAATCGATCAGTGAACGGAAGTAGTCCTGCATCCACGGGATGCCGGTGAACTGCACGCGGTGGGTGACCTCGTGGAGCGCGAGCCACAACCGGAACTCGCGGGGCGGGAAGCCGAAGCGCTTCTCGAGGGCGAGCACGTTCGGTCCGACGTAGTAGACGACGTCGCCCGCATTGTCTTCATCGAACAACAGTGCGTCGTACTGGCCGAGGACACGCGTGGCCATCCAGCCGAGCATGGTGCCCACTTCCATCCCGGAGATCGTTTGTGCCGGAATCGCAAGCGGGCCTTTCAGGCTGCCTTCGAGCTTCGCCGTGAGCGGCTGCAACAACCGCCGCATCGAGTTGATGTTGGCGCGGACCCAGTCGCCCCGGTCGACGACTTCAGCGCGGGCCGCGCCGCGCAAGCTGCGCATGCCGGTCTCGGCGAACACGAGTTCCTCGGCCTCGGCCGTGAGTTCGGCGAAGTCGGGCTTGAGCGACGCGTAGTGGTACGAGGATGCGAGCGGTTCAGACCCGGCGACGCGTACCGCGACTTTCTCGGCAAGCCCCCAGTTGACCGCGCTCGCCATTACTTCGGGTACTTCGGGCGGATGACTTTCTTGATGTATCCACCGGCGAGTCCAACGGCCGCCGCCACGGCCATCGCCATCAGCGGATACGCGACCCAGGCGTGCCAGAGCTTCGCTGCTGCAAGGGAGTGCATGCTCAGAACGTTACCTGCGTGCCGCCATCTGTCCTAAGCGCGTCGAGGATCTTCTCGGTGAGCCCGGGGGGCACCTGTTCGCAGCACTTCCGACCGATAACCATCTTCAGTTCGGCTTCGAAATCGAACGCCTCGAAACACGGCGCGCACGCTTCGAGGTGCGCTTGGATCTTGGTGCGGACGTCGGAGGTGAGCTCTCCATCCAGGAACGTGTACAGCGTGTGACGAGCGTCGTCACAGTCCGCATGCGAATGTTCCTGGTCGGTCATGCCCTGCTCTCCTCGGTGACGAGGCCTCGCTCGAGACCAAAGTCGTATAACGCCTTCTGCAACGCCCTTCTTCCCCTGTGGAGGCGGCTCATGACCGTTCCGATCGGAACGTCCATAATTTCCGCTATCTCCTTGTAGGAAAAACCTTCCACATCGGCCAATAAAACCGGAATGCGAAAATTCTCGGGCAGCGACTCGACGGCGTCTTTCACTTCGCTGTCGGTGATCCGCTCGAGCACGGAGTCTTCCGTGGTGCGATTCGCAGCGGCGGCTTCTAGGCCGCCGACGCGGTTGAAAAGGAAAAAGTCTTCGCCTTCTTCGAGGTCGACAGTTTCGGGCCGACGTTGTTTCGCCCTGTAGCTATTGATGAACGTGTTCGTGAGGATGCGAAACAGCCACGCCTTCAGATTGGTGCCGGCGTCGAAGTTGCCGTAGCCCCGGTACGCACGGAGGTAGGCCTCTTGTACCAAATCCTCCGCGTCGGCCGCATTGCGCGTCATGCGCATGGCCGCGCCGTACAACGCGGGCATGAACTCCATGGCATCTTCGGCGAACCTTGCTTGATCAGCGATACCGCGACACTATTCCTCCGGGCGGAGGGTGCCGATAAGCAACCGGTGACGCAGTTCATTGCGTCCCGGTTCTTCCGGCATTTCACTTTTGGGGATTTCCTCCGAGGGGAGCATTGTGGCTTCGACTGAAGCAAAGGTCGCTCACGTGTGGCGACGGCTTGGATTTGGCCCCGCGCCCGGCGATGTTCAAGCCGGTGTCGCGCTCGGTGGGCCCGCCGCGGTCGTCGAAGACCTCCTCGCCCGCCCGAATACCACCGTTGCCGACTGGCAGTGGCCCGCCAACCAAGGCAACGGCGCAGACATCACCCGCTGGCTCTCGCGCATGTTCGAACTGTGGGCGCAGAGCCCGGGGCCCGTCCAAGAGCGCGTCGCCTGGTCCTTGAGCGGGATGCTCGTGGTCGCGTTGAACGACCTCGTGCAGTATGCCGACGTCAAGGACCATCACAATCGTCTTCGCGCCTGGAAGACCGCCGGCACGTACAAGGCGCTGTTGCAAGACGTGGCCACCACGGGACCCATGCAGAAGTACCTCAGCAATATTTTCTCGGTGCCGCCGCATGCAAACGAGAACCTCGCCCGCGAGCTGATGGAGTTGTTCTCGCTCGGCGTCACGCACCCGCTCACGGGCCAGCCGAACTACTCGGAAACCGACGTGAAGGAGATCGCACGAGCGCTCACCGGATACGTCATGGACTACACCACGCTCGCCGTGTCGTTTAATCCGCAATCCTGGGACACGGGCACCAAGACGTTCCTTGGCAGCGATCGCGGCGCGGCGAAACTACCCGACGTCATCAATGCGATCGCGTCGCACGACAGCTTCAAGTACTTCGTGCCGCGTCGCCTCTACAAGGACCTCACCGGCCTCACGCCATCGAACGCGACGCTGGGCGAACTGGCGAGCATCTGGGGCAGTGACGGAGACCTGAACGGCCTCGTCGGCCACATCGCTCGGCGGCCCGAATTCACCGCTGACTCGACGATCGGCAACCGCGTTAAGAGCCCCGTCGAACTACTGACGTCAATCGTGCGCGTGCTCGGGTTCGAGAAGGTCGATCAGTTCTCGTTCAACTGGATCAGCTTCATCTTGCGACAGAACCCGATCGCGGCGCCCGATGTCGCGGGCTGGCGTGATTCGTGGTTGCACCCGACGCACCTCGTCACGTGGTCCAACGTCAACAACTGGTTGACGTGGAGCGACGACGGCTCCGACGGCGTCGCTCCACCGGTTCGGAACAAGACGGTGCGCCGTCTTTTCGCCGAAGCCAACAGCACCACGGCGGGCGACATGGCGCTCGCGTTCGCAGGGCTGTACGACGTATCGCCCCAAACGCGCCAAGCCGTGAACGCGTACGCGTCAAGCGGCGCGTGGAACTACTACCGAGCCTGCGCCACGATGCAGCTCGTTTTCGACAGCCCCGAGTTCTTGGTCAGTTAGGACAACTGCGATGACTTTCCGTACCTCTCGTCGCAACTTCCTGCTCCAAGCGGGTGGGGCTGCGGCTCTGGGCGCAGCGACGCCCATGCTCTTCGACGCGTTCGGCAAAAACGGCCTCCCCTTCGCCTGGGGCACGGGCGAGGGCGACACGCTGCCGTCCGGCACCCCGATTGTCGTGCACATCGCGATGGAGGGTGGCAACGACAACTTGAACCTCCTCGCGCCTGTCAACGACGGCTGGTACTACGACACCAACGCCGGCCACGGTTCGCTTGCGCTCAGCGCCGCCGAAACGCTCGCACTCGCCGGCACGAACTATCGGCTCCACCCGCAACTGCCGTGGTTGGCCGATCGCTGGAACACTGCCGGCGATGTTGGCTTTGCAGTCGGCGTGGGGAATGGGCGCTGGAACTTCAGCCACTTCGACTCGCAGCGGTTCTGGCAGACCGCGAATCTCGACTCGGTCGCGACCACCGGGTGGCTCGGCCGGTACGCGGATGTCGCTCGTCCAGGCAACCCGCTCGCCAGCATCAGCATTAATGACCTGCGCCCTGAAGCTGTCGGTGCCACTGCGCCCACCCTCGTACTTCAAGACGCATCGCAGTTCCGGTATGTGCCCGCGTGGCTCGACACCGACTTGTTCAAGAGCAGTGCTCGGCAGATGGCGACCGTTACCGGTGGGGGCGCAGCTGGCGACGTGGCGAAGATGATCGGCACGACCTTCCTCGTGAGTGATCGCATCCTCGCTGCGAGCGACCCGACCATCACCGGTGACGGCAGCCAGAACTACAAGCAGATCACCAAAGATCTATTGCAGGTTGCGATCCTCGTGCGCGGTGGAATGCCGAGCCAGAACTACGCAGTCGGCTTCGGGCCGTTCGACAGCCACAGCGGCCAGAAGCAAATGTTGGTCGACCGGTATACGGAATTGAACGAAGCGTTATCGCACTTTTTCGCGGCGATGGCCGGCCACCCGCGGCAGAACGACGTGTTCGTCGTGATCACCTCAGAGTTCGGACGCCAGATCACCGCCAATCGCGACGGCGGCACCGACCACGGTCAAGCCGGCATGGCTATCTTCATCGGCGGCGGTGTACACCGCGGCATTTTCGGGCTGGCGCCCACCCTCGACCCGGGCGGCCTCACGCGGCCCAACCGCGTCAACGACTCGCTACGGCCGACAATCGACTTCCGCACGGTGCACGCCACGGTGATCAACCGCCTCGCCAAGGGCGACACGAACGTCGGTGATTCCGTGCTCGGCGCCCACTACGAGGACCTCGGCGTGTTCACGGCGTCGCCCACCCCGCCGTCCACGACGTCCACGACCGCCGCGGTCACCACGACGACGATCGGCAACAAGCTTCCGGTGCCCGTGATGACACTGAACAAGACGAGCGGCCCGATGCCGCTCGCGATCAGCGCCAGCGCCGCGGGGTCTTCAGACCCCGACGGCACGATCGCGTCCTACACGTGGGACTGGCGCGACGGCAGCAAGAGCACGAACGGCATGACAGCGTCACATACCTTCTGGACGAAGGGTTCCTACCAAGTTCGCCTGAATGTCGTCGACAACAAGGGCGCCGTGAGCAGCACGTCCAAGACGGTCACTGTCACCTAGCCGTTCTTCGGCAACTCGTTGAACGGCAAGCGCGAGAGGTCGCCGGGTTCCTTCGGCAATCCCAACGCACGCTCGCCCACGATGTTGCGCTGGATCTGATCGGTGCCGCCGTAGATCGGCAGCGCCTGCGCGCTGAG
>JBEEFT010000043.1:0-6574 GCA_041166225.1 Actinomycetota bacterium
TGACGGTCTTGTCGAGGTCGAAAAATGCGGCCTCCATGGCACCAGCGTCGCACGGATTGGCTCTTGCGGAGCGGAGTTAACGATGGTTTCATGAGTCGGCCGCTTCCCCCTCGGCTCGAAGTCCACGCGCGTTCTCTGCGCGTTCAACTCGTTGAGGAGGCCGCATGCTCACGGCGTGCTGGTCGGTGAAGGGTGGCAGCGGCACCACGGTGGTCGCGGCTGGGTTGGCGTTGGGCATGACGAGTGTCGGTCGCGCTGTGGTAGCCGCCGATTTCGGTGGCGACCTGCCTGCGGTGCTCGGTGTGGCCGATCCCGCGGGCCCCGGTCTGCTCGACTGGCTCGAGGCCGGACCGGCTGTGCCCGTCGACGGGTTGGCACGCATCGCGCACCTGTCCGACGGCGGAATCACGATCGTGCCGAGGGGTGAATGGTCGACGCGGGCCGGCGCCGGCGACGCCGACGCCGGGGTTCGCTTGGCCGACGCGCTGCGCGTCGTGCGTGGCGGCAGCCCCGTCGTGGCCGATTGCGGCACCGTCGACACGGCGGCGATGCGAGCGTTTGTCGGAGCCGCCGACCGCTCGTTCCTGGTGCTGCGTCCTTGCTATCTGGCGCTGCGCCGGGCCCTGGTCGCGCCCCGGCCGACCGCAGTAGTGCTCGTCACCGAACCAGACCGTGCGCTGCGCGCTGCCGACGTGGAAGACGTGCTCGGCGTTCCTGTCGTGGCCTGCATCAACTGGGAACCGGCCATTGCGCGAGCCGTCGACTCCGGGTTGATAAATCGGCGTTTGCCGCGCCAGCTCGCGAACGCACTGCGCGAGGTGGCGGCGTGAAAGGGCCGGCGGTCACTGATCGCGTGCGGGCCCGTCTCGTTGCCGACGTCGACCCGTCCGCGGCGGTGGAACGGTCGTTGGTCGCGCGGCTGGTTCGTGAAGAAGCCCCTCTTCTGGGTTCCGCCGCCGCCGACGCGGCCATCGCCGCGGTGCTCGCCGACGTCTCCGGCTTGGGTCCTCTTGAACCGTTGCTCGCCGACACCGAGGTCAGCGAAGTCATGGTGAACGGTCCCGGTCTTGTCTGGGTCGAGCGGCGCGGGCGTCTCGAACGCACCTCCGTGTCACTCGAGGCGAACGAGATCGCGCACTTGATCGAAAAAGTCGTAGGCCCGCTCGGGCTGCGCGTCGACCGGTCGTCTCCCGCAGTCGACGCGCGGCTCGCCGACGGATCTCGTGTGCACGCGATCGTGCCGCCGCTGGCCGTCGACGGGCCGTACCTCACGATCCGGCGATTCCGCGAGGTTGCCGTGGTGCTCGAAGACTTCTGCAGCGCGCCGGTCGCCGCGCTTCTCCGCTCGGCCGTCGCGGAGCGGCGCAACGTGATCGTGTGCGGCGGCACCGGGTCGGGCAAAACCACATTGCTGAACGCGCTCGCGGCCGAGATCGGCGACGGCCGTATCGTCACGGTCGAAGACGCAGCCGAACTGCGCCTGCACCAAGACCACGTCGTGCGGCTCGAAGCGCGTCCCGCGAACGCAGAGGGCGTTGGTCAGTTCACCATTCGCGAGCTGGTGCGCAACGCGCTGCGGATGCGGCCCGACCGCATCATCGTCGGCGAGTGCCGAGGCGCCGAAGCGCTCGACATGCTCACCGCGATGAACACGGGCCACGAAGGCTCGATGTCGACGTGCCACGCCAACAGCCCTCACGACGCGTTGCGTCGTCTTGAGACAATGGTGTTGCTGGCCGGCGAAGGCCTGCCGCTCGACGCAGTCCGCGACCAGCTGCACGCCGCTATCGATCTGGTAGTCGAAGTCGCCCGGACTGCGGGCGGAGGGCGGCGCGTGGTGTCGGTCGCCGAAGTGATCGAGCCCGGCGCCTCGGGGGCGCGTATCCAACCGGTCGCCGACACCGAGATCGTCACGGGCGCGCTGCGTCGAGCCCGTCGGTGACGGGCGCCGCGATCACCGTTGCCGTACTTGCGATGGCCGGCGTGGGCGCCGCGCGCGGGTTGGCCCGGCAGGCCCGGCGACGTTCAGCGTCCACGAATGTCCTCGCCCAACTCGGCGCAGACCGACCGACGCAGCGCCGAGTGTCACCGCGCACCATCTGGACGGAACCACCGTCGTGGCTCGTCCGGGACATCGAAGAACTCGAGGTTCCGGTGCGAGCACAAGACGCGTGGCGTTGGTTTCGCGCCGCTGTCGTGTCGGGCGCGGTAGTCGGCCAACTGCTCGCGGGTCCGGTGCTCGCGGTGATTGTTGTCGCCATCATCGGTAGCGCGCCGTTCGGCGTCGCGGCACTATGGCGCAGCCGGCAAGTCGCGGCCTTCGACGCCACGCTTGCAACCGCGCTCGACGCCATGGCTCGCGGTGTCCGTTCGGGTGGATCGCTTGCGGCCGCCATCGGTGAAGCCGCGCCGGCGGTGCGCGGTGGCGTTGCGCGCGACGTGCGTCGAGTCACGTCGTCGGTTGAGCGCGGCCAACCGTTGCGGCACGCGCTGCTCGACTGGTCCGAGCGCCGCCCGCGTCCTTCCGTACGTCTAGCGGTTGGTGCGCTCGTGCTCGCAGCCGAGTCGGGCGGCCCGCCGGCCCGCGTGATCGAGGAGGTCGCGGGCGCGTTGCGGGCCCGGCTTCAGGTTGAAGGCGAGGCGCGAGCGCTCGCGGCGCAGGCCCGTCTGTCAGCGCTCGTCGTCGGGCTTGCGCCAATCGGCTTCGTGGCGCTCACCTCGGCCACCGACTCGCGCAACGCCCACACGTTGTTCGCCACGCCCGTCGGCGTGAGCTGTCTCGTTGCAGGTCTCTTTCTCGACGTTGTGGGCGCGGTGTGGATGCACCGGATCAGCGAATCGGTGCTGGGATGACGGCGCCGACGCTCGGTCTGGCCTGGGCCTGCGTCGCCGCGCTGGCCATCGCCCGCATGCGTCCCTACCCGGTCACGCGAGCGACGGCGCTGTTGCCAGAGCACCGCGCGGCGCGTCATTTCGATAGCCCAGCAGCACCGGCGCGTCGCTCTGCCCCGGGGTTTGCGTTGCCGTCTCGTCGCGGCCTGGTCATCGGAGGGGTGGCCGCTTGCGCCGCTGCGGTTCTGTTTCCGCCGGCGGGACTGTGCGTGATCGCGGGCACATTCTTGCGGCCGGTGTTCGCGAAGCGCCGGTCCGCCAAGATTCACGCGGCGCGGGTGGAAAGCGATGTCGCCGACGTCGTCACGCTCATTGGGCTTGCCGTTAGCGCTGGGCACAACCTCGTAGGGGGTTTGGCGGCGGCGTCGGCGCGGGGCGACGGCCCGGTCGCCCTGGCGCTGCAGAGCAACTTGGCTCGCGTCGAGCGAGGCGAACGGCTGGCCGACGCGCTCGAGTCGCTTCCAAACGAGCTCGGCGAGGCCGTTCGCCCCATGGTCGCCGCGCTGGTTTCGTGTGACCGGTACGGCGCTCCGTTGGTCGCGACGCTCGACCGCCTGGCGATCGACGTGCGAGTCGCATCGCGCCAGAGAGCCGAGGCCGCAGCGCGACGCCTGCCCATCAAACTGCTCTTCCCCCTGATCAGCTGCATCCTTCCGGCGTTCGCGCTTCTCACGGTCGCGCCACTTATCGCCGGCTCGCTCAGCGGGCTGCGCCTCTAACCGTTCCAACAAGGAAGTCACCTCATGTCCTATCTCCTAACTGCGGTCGTCTGGATGCAGACCTCGGCCGTATTCCTTCTACACAAGCTCCGTCGTGACGACCGAGGTCAAGCCACGGCTGAATATGCCCTCGTCCTCTTGGGCGCGGCGGCGGTTGCGGTGCTCGTGGTTGGCTGGGCGGCCAAGACCGACAAGATCGGCGGTCTGCTGAACTCGGTGTTCGACTCGGTCACCGGAAAAATCAAGTGATCGCCCGCCCGGAGCGCGGGGCGTCTCCCTCCCGCGGCCCGCGCTCCGGGCGCAGGCGCGATCGGGGGCAGGCCGTAGTCGAACTCGCCCTTACCTTGCCCTTCGTGGTGCTCTTGCTGTTGGCCATCGTGCAGGTTGGCCTTGTCGTGCGCGACGAGATCCTCGTGGTGCACGCGGCGCGCGAAGCGGCGCGCGCCGCGGCGGTCGACCCCGACGAAGCGGCGGCCCGACGCGCCGCGGTCGGCTCATCGGGCCTCGAAAAAGGTCGCATGGACGTCTCGATCACTGGCCGCGGTCGCGCCGGATCGACACTTAGCGCGACAGTTCGTTACTCTGCGCCCACGGAAGTGCCCCTAATAGGGCAACTCCTACCTGATGTGAGGCTTCGGGCGGTCGCCTCAATGCGGGTCGAAGTGTGACGGAACGTGGGATTTTCCGCCACGCTTAGAGAAACTAAGCAGGAGAACAGCAACAGCACGTGGAATTGCTGGTTTGTACGACATTGCGTGGTCACAATGTCGGCGCCAGCAAGGAAGCATTAGAGGAATGTCGGGCCTCGCCCGGGGAGAGGAACAACAACTACATGCGTATTCGCTCGCTAGCTCCGCTTGCGGTCGCCGTAGCAGTGGCGGGGTCGGCATTTGCCGTTACCCCCGCTCATGCTGCGCAGACCGTAACCGTGAAGCCTGAGACCTTTGCTGGTGGCGCCGCGGCTCGCGCGCTCGACATCAGCGTTCTTGGCCAAAAGCTCACTCTCGGTGACACGGTTGCGAACATTGTCAAGGGTGTCAACGACACCGGCGCCACGACCCTTCTCGCGAAGGCGATCGGTACCGGCGATCTGAGCCTGCTTGGCAACACCTCAGCCGAATCGACCCTCACGTCGAACGGCACGAAGTCGGCTCCGGCCCGCTGCGCCTTGGACCTTCCGCTGCTCGACGGCGTAACGCCGATCTTGCGGGTCGCCACTGCGTGCGGTTCGAGTTCGGCAAGCATCGACAACGGTCTCCTGAACGCCGTCGCCACGGGCACAGTTGGCGACATCGACCTGTCGGTCAACAACCTGCTTCACACGCTCGGTCTCGATACCGGCGCCGACGCATTGCCGATCGGTGGGCTTGTCAACAGCCTCCTTGGTGTTACGAACGCCCTCAACCTGCCGGCGCTGCCAATCCAGCCCGCCGACCTGCTCAGCGATGTGCTGAACAGCGTTCTGACCACCAAGACCCTCAGCGTCACCATCGGTGATGCGGTCTCGAAGGTCACGAATACCGCCAACACGGTCACGGCGTCGTCGCACTCGGCGGCGGTCGACATCAAGATCCTGCCGACTCCGACTCTCGGCGGTGTCCTCCAGAGCATTCCGTTGCTGGAAGTCATCGTCGGTGAGGCTGGCGCGTCGGCTACCTACGACCGCCTCACCGGTAACCCCGTCGGCGACCCCACGTTCGACCCGGCAATCGTGCGGGTCAAGGGCCTGCTCTTCCCGGGTGAAGGCATCAAGGTCGCCCTCGGCCAAGACCTCACGTTGCTCGCAGGCACCCCCCTCGAGTCCACCATCAAGTTGGGCGCGGGCAAGATCGTCGACGACGGTCAGTTCGGCAAGAAGGCAGTGGCCGACGGCGTGGGGATTGCGTTGCTCAAAGGCATCTCGGGCGGCATCGTGCTGAACCTGGCGCACGCCGAGGCCGGCGCGATCGACTCGCTGGCGACCACCAAGGTCCTCGACACCCCGAGCATCGACATTGCTCGTGACATCGCGACGCCGACTGCGCTTCCCCGCACCGGCGCCGAGACTGCTGTGCCGCTGGCGCTCGCCGGCGCCGCCGTGGCGCTCGTGGCAATCCGCCGCTTCCGCCTCGTGGCCGCACCAGCCCGTACGAAGTAGCAACGCAGTAAGCAGTACGAAACACAGGGGCCCCGGGCAAAACGCCCCGGGCCCCTGTCGTATCCTGGCGGGCGGGTCGGTCTCCGACGCGCCCCGCTCGTTCCCACTCCCGTCTGTCGTGAGGTGTCCTCGTTGGAAGCCGTTTTCAAGTTCTTCCGCCGCAACCGGTTGGCGTACCAGGGCTTGTCGGTCCTGCTGCTACTGCTGGTCATTTCCGCGGTCGGGCTGCTCGGGTATCCGGTTTACACAAACTTCGAACAGGGCCGCATTCAAGACCGCAAGACGAATCAGCTCGCCAGTCCTGAACTGAAGACGCGGTATGAGAATCGCCAGCTGCAAGTCGGCGACGCGCTGACTCGTATCAAGATCCCGAAGCTTGGTGTCGATGTGGTCGTCGTGGAAGGAACAACGCCGGCGGCGCTAAAGGCGGGCGCCGGGCACTACCGGGGCACGCCGTTGCCCTGTGAGCAAGGCAACGTGGCGATCGCGGGTCACCGCACCACGTACGGCAAGCCGTTCAACCAACTCGATCGTCTTGCCCCCGGCGACAACATCATTCTGGAGACGCCGGTCGGAAACTGCACGTACGAGGTCAGCGACCGGGGCGGCTCGCCCAACCCCTTCGTGGTGACGCCCGACAACATCGGCATCATCAACAACACTCCCGGCGAACGGAACCTCACACTGACTACGTGTCATCCAAAAGGGTCGGCCAAGCAGCGCCTCGTGATCCGCGCCCGCCTCGTATCCGGAGCTATCGGCGCGTGAGACTCGCTCGTCTCGGTTTCGCCGCAGGCGTCGCCGCGCTTGTAGTGCTCGCCATTCC
>JBEEFT010000044.1:0-12273 GCA_041166225.1 Actinomycetota bacterium
CCTCTTCGATCGTGTGGACTTCACGCACGAAAGCCTGGTCTGACTTCACGATCTCGCGCATGCGCTCTTCGATCCGGCCGAGGTCGTCTTCGGTGAAGTGCGCGCCACCGGGCAGTTCGAAGTCGTAATAGAAGCCGTCTTGGATGGGCGGGCCGATCGCGAACTTGGCGCCAGGCCAGAGTTGGGTCACAGCCTGGGCGAGCACGTGCGCGGTCGAGTGTCGCAGCACGTGACGTCCGTCGTCGGTGCCGGCAGTGACGATTGCGACCGACGCACCGTCGGTCAGCGGTGTGTTGAGGTCGACTTCTTCGCCGTCGACCACCGCCGCTACTGCGTCGGCGGCAAGACGCTTGCCGACGGACGCAGCCAGATCCGCCGTCGTGGCGTCCTTCTCCAGAGACTTCTGCGAGCCATCCGGGAGAGTGACAGTGATCTGGTCCATCGCTCAAGGTTACGGGCGTCGCCTGCGAACGCCGAACCGATTACTACCCGCCGCCGTGCAGCGCGGCGACCAACCCCGTGGCGGTTAGGCCGAACCCCTTGAGCGATTCGTCGACGACGTAGTCCGAGTTGCCGGGCCGTATCGGCTCGGCCCCGAGGCTCTTGAAGAAGTCGAACGGAGCGCCGCTGCCCTTGAGCGACGCGAGTTCGGCGATGAGCGAGCGTGAGTCGCGGTACGCCCGCACGATCTGCGTCTGGCTGCCGGCGCCGAACTCGTCGTTGCGAGGAGGTGCGGCGCCGAGTTGCGGCGTCGGCGCGGTCGGCGGCGCCTCGTTGCCCGCGATCCAGTCCGCCATGCCCTCCTGCACCCACGCGGGCGTGAACGGGCTCGTGTACCCGGCGCCTGCTGCGTGCGTGAATTCGTGCACGAGTGTTTCGGTCTGCTGGGCGGAGCCGTACGTCGACAGATTTGTGTCCTGCACGTACAGCCGTGGGGCCGTGGCTTTGAGCGTCTCCGGCTCGAACGCGTAACTCACGAACGCGACGAACTTCGTAACGTCGACGGTGGCTTGAATAATCGTGGTCAGCTCGTCGGGCGAATTCGGAACGAACCCCACAAGGTGTCCCGCCCATGGCAACGTCCAACGCGGCGCCAGGGTGGCGAGTGCGCTTTCCGTCGTATCCACCAACGACTGCGCCCGATCCTGGTTGCCCGGATGCGCAATCAACAGCACGTGCGGACCGCGCGCCGTGACCACTGGGCCGATGTCCCACATCTGCTGGCTAGCCACGAGTCCGAGGTCGGACACGTCGTCGTTACCGCCTACGAACCACCGCCCGTCGCGTTGCACGTAGGTCCACCACATGTCGTCGAGTCCGGGAAAGTCGGCGTCGAGGTCGAACTGGAGGGCCCGCACCGTTTGCGGCAGGAACACAGGTGCGCCGCCGTATTTCTTGGCGTCGACCGCTCTGGTCAAATCACCGATCAAGTCGGTACGCACGTCGTAAGTAAGCGTCTTGACGGGCAGGGAGCTCAGCCCGTCGAATGATTTCAGCTGGGCGTCGCGAAACGCTGCGGGTGCCTGGGGATCGATCGTGGCGAGATAGGCGTCGCGGTCGTGCGCGATTTCAGCTTTGGCCCGCGCCGCCGTCAACGCCCGCACAGCGTCGAGAGGCGAGGCCACCTTGGCCCGAGCCGACGTCGTAGTGGACGCGCCGAGGACGAACGCAAGCAGAGCGGCGAGAATCGCCCGCCGCGGCACTACAGCGCGACGCCGAGCAAGTTCGCGGCCGCAGATACGCCGTGGCCCGCGTTGGCGGCGGCGTCGACGGCCGCGATCGCGCCGGGCGTGTCGAGGTCGTCGTCGAGACAGGCCCTGACGTCGTCGAGCGCGGCGTCGCCGTCGCCCGCCGCTTGCCACCGCGCTAGGCGCGCCGTGGCGTCGGGCATCAGCCGGTCGTGCCAGTCCCAGCCGGGGCGATAGTGGTTGCTGAGGCAGGCGAGACGAATGGCGCGGGCGTCCCACTCTTTGCAGAGGTGCTCGGCGAACACGAGGTTGCCCAGCGACTTGCTCATCTTCTCACCGTCGAGGCGCACCATGCCCTGGTGCATCCAGTGCTTCACGAACGTTGCGCCCGTTGCCGCTTCGCTCTGCGCCGCTTCGCATTCGTGGTGGGGAAAGATCAAGTCGCCGCCACCGCCGTGCAGGTCGATCGTTTCGCCCAACTCGCGCATCGCGAGCGCGGAGCACTCGATGTGCCAGCCGGGACGTCCCCTCCCCCACAACGACTCCCACCACGGCTCGCCCTCTGCCGACGGCTGCCACAACACGAAGTCGAGCGGGTCCTTCTTGTGCGGGTCGTCGACGTTGCCGCCGCGCTCGCGCGCGTACTCGAGCATCTCGTCGCGGCTGTAGTGACTGATCTGGCCGAACTTGGGAAAGGTCTCCACCGAGAAGTACACGGCGCCACCCGCTTGATAGGCGTGCCCGGCGTCGAGCACCATCCCGATGAAGCCAAGGATGTCGGGGATCGCCGAAGTCGCGCGCGGCTCGGAAAAACTCGGCAACACATTCAGCGCTTCCATCGCGGCGTCGAACTTGGCCATCTCTTCCGCGGCCAGGTCGAGGTAATACACACCAACCTCGCGCGCTTTGCGCAACATGTCGTCGTCGACATCGGTGACGTTGCGCACGCACTGTGTTTCGTGACCGAGGTCGCGCAGGCGCCGCTGCAACACGTCGTACGTGAGGTATGCGGCAACGTGGCCGATATGCGCCGAGTCGTACGGCGTGATGCCGCACGTGTACATCTTCACGATCGGGTCAGGCGTGAAATCGACTACGGCCTCGCGGGCCGTGTCGTACAACCGCATCGTCATTTAAATGTCGATGCCGGTGAGGCGCACTGCGGCCCGCGTTTTGTAGCGGACGTTCAGCTGAAGGATCACGGCCGCAAATGCTTCGATCGCAAGCGCATTCGAGAGCCGACCCGAGTCCAGCGCGCGGCAACCGGGAATGAGATTCACGATTTCCATCGTGGTCTCAGTGGCCGTCTTGTGATCGGAACACACCAGCACGTCGCTTTCGACGGGATGGCCGAGGGCGGCGAGCTCACGCGCCGGGAGGTGGTGAAACGCGGCGGCCACTTGCGACGCAGGAAGCACGGCTTGAACCGATGCGGCCACCGAGCCACGCGGCGGCACCAATGGCTGGAACTCGTCGCCGACCTTGGCCAGCGCGTTCGCCATCGAGATCACGACTTTGCCTGCCAGCTGGTTGGCGACACCCTGCGCGGTGACCGCGGCGGAGTCCCACGGTGTGGCGAGCACGACCACATCGGCCGAAGCCGCGCGCTTGTTGTCGCCGCCGTCGAGGAACAGCTTCTCGTCAGGCCACGCCGCAAGCAGCTGCGCGACCTTGTCGTCGGCGCGCTCTTTGGTACGCGAGCCGATCGTGACTTCGAGACCTACCGACGCGAGACGAAGCGCCAAACCCGAACCGGCCGGACCGGTTCCACCGAGAACCCCTACGTGCATCCCCTCAGCCTGCCACGTGGATCGGGGGGCGACGCGCTCGACTCAGGCCGGGTGGCCTGCGTCGATGTCTTTCGCCTCGCCGAACTGCAAGTTGTCGACCGGCGCCGCCTGCGCCGCGACGGGCTCGACGATGTGACCGAGGTGGTCACCCATGTCGACGCGCTCGACGATCCGGCCCACGAACCAGGCGTCGATCCCGTCGACAATCGGAACGCGGTGCGGGCCTTCGTGCCATTGGCAACGCGCGAATTTGTCGACTTCGTCTCCGGTCTCACCGCCGAACAGCTCGGCCAGTTCCTTCTCGTTACGGTCGAGCACGTGCACCGCGAGGTACTCGGCGGTCTGTGCCGCGCGGAACGTGTGGTTCTTCACCGAGAGCCCGATCAGGTAGCGCGACGGTTCGATGCTGCACTGGGTGGCGAAGCCCACGACGCAGCCCGAGCGTTCTCCGTCGGCGCTCACGGTGGTCACGACGTACAGCGGATAGTCGATCGCCGCGACGAGGCGTTCAAACTCGCGTCGGACTTCTTCTTCGTGTTGTTCGGCGGCCATGTGGCTGTACTACCCGGAACTGGGGACGTGTGATGTCGTCTGGCGACACGAGCCGTCCCCGGTTGCGCCAAGAGACCAAACTGGGGACGTGTGATGTCGTCTGGCGACACGAGCCGTCCCCGGTTCCCAGGGGTCAGTCGCGGAGGTATTTCGGGTTGGCGACGGCGAGCTTGTCGCGCACCGTGGCGCGCACGATCGCCACCACCTCGTCGAGACGGTCGTCCATCGCACCCGACGCGATCGCGTCGGACAGCTCGCGTTCGGAGCCGACGCCGAGCACGGCCAATCGTTCCGTGTGCGTGACGGCCTGGTCGGCGCCAAGTGTCAACTCGCGCTGCACCATGTTCAACACATTGACCGCCACGCGCGTGTGAAATTGCACCCGACCCTCGGTCGCGGTCATCACGTCGCGTTCGAGGAATTCACGCACCGCTTCGACCAACTCGGCGGCGGTGGGGACGTCGTGCATTTCGTCGCTCACGACGGCCCTTACGGGCCTGCCTTCGGCGACAGTTCCCAATGGCGCCTTCGCCGAAGCGAAGGCGCGGCTGGCGGCGAAGTTTCCGAGGAGGTCCCACTCCGTCTCACAGACACGCCGGCCGATCGCAGCCAGCTCCACGGAGCGGACGGCGCCGCTGCGATGCGTCGCGGCCTGCGCGATGCAGATCACTCCCCACGACAGATTCGCGGCCGCCTCCCACCAGTTCAGCGCGGCGCGGTCGACGGCAACGCCCGACACCGCCTCGTAGCCCGCGACCAGATCGTCGTAGGTGCCGAACCCACCGACGGGCAGCTCGCCGCCGAAACGCCACGCGTTCGCGCACAGCCAGCCGAGGTCTTCCATCGGGTCGCCGACGTGGGCCAGTTCCCAGTCGAGCACCGAGCGAATGCCTTCGGCGCCCACGATGAGGTTGCCGTTGCGAAAGTCGCCGTGCACGAGCGTGCGCCGCTCGGTGGACGGTCGCGTTTCGCGAAGCCACTTCAACGCAAGATCGAACGTCGGATGGGGTTCGCCGAAACCGGCGTACACCGCGGCGTACTTCTCGAGCGGATCGTCATCGGGCAACCCCGCGGTTGCGTCGGTGGGGATGGAATGGATCGCAGCAAGGATCTCACCGCACTGCCGAGCCATCTTCGGCCGAGCCGAGGCATACGCGTCGTCACGCAGAATGCGCCGCGCGATCGTCTCGCCGTCGACGTGGTTCATCACGATGTACGGAGCGCCAACCCCGTCGCTGCCGTCACCGCTGGCGATTACATCGGGCACCGGCACTCCTGCGGTGCGCGCCGCGCGCAGCAAGTCGGCTTCGCGGGCGAGTCCGCCCGCGACTGCTCCCGGCGGGTCTTTGCGCAAGACCAGGTCACGGCCGTCAGCTTTGAACGACCACGTTTCGCGGCTCGCGCCCCCCGACAGCCGGTGCAGCCCCGCGATGCTGGCGGCGCCAAGCACGCGTGCGAGCGCGTCGGCGAGTTCTTGCCCCCGGTCGGCCACGACGAGCGAGCCTATCGACGCCGTAATAGAAACACACGAGAAGTGATGTGCTGATTACAGCTGGAGGCTCTTGACCTCGAGGAACTCTTCGAGACCGAACGCGCCGCCTTCACGGCCGAGACCGGACTGCTTGTAGCCGCCGAAGGGAGCGCTGGTGTTGAACGCACCGCCGTTGACTTCGACCTGGCCGGTGCGCAGCTTGAGCGCAACCTGCTTCGCGTGCTCGGGGTCAGCGGCCCACACGCCGCCGGCCAGGCCGTACGGGGTGTCGTTCGCGATCTCGATCGCCTCTTCTTCGGTGTCGTACGGCAGGATCGACAGCACGGGACCGAAGATCTCTTCCTGTGCGATCGTCATGTCGTTCGTGACGTTCGAGAAGACCGTGGGCTGCACGTAGTAGCCCTTGTCGAGTCCCTCGGGCGCCTCGACACCGCCGATGAGCAGCTTGGCGCCCTCGTCGATGCCCTTCTGGATGTAGCCGCGCACGCGTTCGCGCTGCGCCGCGGATACGAGCGGGCCGAGCATCGCGGCGCCACCGAAGGGGTCGCCCGGCGCGAAGCCGGCGGCAGCCGCCGCGGCAAGCTCTTCGACCTCGGCCAGCTTCTCGCGCGGCACCACCATGCGGGTGAGCGCCGAGCAGGTTTGTCCCGAGTTGAGGAATGCCTTGAACACGCCGTCGGGCACGGCCTTTTGCAGGTCGGCGTCGGCGAGGATCACGTTGGCCGACTTGCCGCCGAGCTCGAGAGCGACTCGGGCGACGCGCTGCGCGCACAACTCAGCGACGCGCTTGCCGGCGCGGGTCGAGCCCGTGAACGAAACCATGTCGACGTCGGGGCTCGACGCGATGGCCTCGCCCACAACCGGGCCAACACCGGTGACGAGGTTGAACACGCCGTTGGGCAGCCCAACTTCGTGGATCACTTCGGCGAGGATGAACGCGTTGAGCGGCGCCACCTCGGACGGCTTCAGCACGACCGTGCAGCCTGCGGCGAGCGCCGGCGCAACCTTGAGCGTGATCTGGTGCAGCGGGTAGTTCCACGGCGTGATGGCGCCGACGACGCCGACGGGCTCACGCACGATGAGCGAGTTGCCGACCTGGGTTTCGAATTCGAACGAGTCGAGGATGCCGGCGATGGCGCTCCAGTTCCCGATCGGCATTCCGGCCTGGATCATCGTGGACAGGTTCAGCGGCATGCCGACTTCGCCGGCGACGACCTGCGCGATCTCGTTCATGCGGGCGCCGAGGCCTTCGGCGATGCGCTGGATGAACTTGCCCCGCTCTTCGCGCGGCGTCTGCGACCAACTGGGGAATGCGGCCTTGGCTGCCGCAACGGCCTTGTCTACGTCTTCAGCGGTGCCTTCGGGAATCGTCCCCATGACTTCTTCGGTGGACGAGTTGATGACCTCGAGCGTGCCCGCCCCGCTCGACGGCACCCACGCCCCGTCGATGTAAATCTTGTCGCGAACCTGCATGTGAACTCCTTCTCGTGTGTGCAACAACGTTATCGGTCGCGGGACGGCCACGTTCCCCGCACATTCGGCCAAAAGCGTTCGATTAGCTGTAACGCTGCGGCAGTAACCTCGTCGATCGTGCTGCCGGCTGAACGTGAGGAACGACTGCAACGCATCGCCCGTGGCGCGTACGTCGCGCACGCCCGCACGTACGTGCTCGTCAACGTTTTCCTCATCGGCGTGTGGGCGCTGGCCGGCGCGGGCTCTTTCTGGCCCGCGTGGGTGATCCTCAGTTGGGGGTTCGCGCTGGTGCTGCACAGCATGGCCACCTTCAGCCGCCGTTCCCGTTAGCGCCTCGCCCTCATGACGAACGCAGCCCCTGCCCGGCTGCCCGAAGGTGTCGTGACGTTCCTGTTCACAGACATCGAAGGCTCCACGCATCTCATCCAGCAACACGGCGACGACTGGCCCGACCTGCTGACCAAGCACTACGAACTGCTGGCCGGTCCGCTCGCCGCGCACGGCGGGCATCAGGTCGGTACACGCGGCGACGCGGTGTTTGTCGCGTTCGACGACGCCGGACGCGCGTTGGCCGGAGCGATCGCCGCGCAGGCCGCGGTATCGCACTACCCCTGGCCCGATCCGCCGCTGCGTGTGCGGATGGGCCTGCACACGGGCGAGGCGGTGGTGCGCAACGGCGACTACGTCGGCCTCGCCGTTCACGAAGCGGCGCGCATTTGCGCAGCGGGCCACGGCGGCCAAGTGCTGTGCTCGGCGTCGGCGCTGCACTTTGCCGGGGGCGCGCCGGAGGGTGCCACCCTGGTCGACCTGGGCCGTCATCGGCTGAAGGATCTGCCGTCACCCACGCACTTGTTCCAACTCGGGCGCGACGGCCTCGCATCGCAGTTTCCCGGCGTGCGGGCCGACGCCGTGCCGGGAAACCTGCCGAAGCCGATCACATCGTTCATCGGTCGCTTCGACGAGCGCGTTGCGGCGGCCGAGCGCATTCGCAGCGGAGCCACGCTCGTCACGCTCACCGGCGCCGGCGGCGCGGGCAAGACACGGCTCGCGCTGCAGGTCGCGTCTGATGTGGTCGACGGGTTTCCGCAGGGCGCGTGGCTCGTCGAGCTCGCGGGCGTCGCCGACCCTGCGCATGTGGGCGGCACGATCGCGAGTTCGCTCGGCCTGCGCGACGACCTCGGCCGAGCGTCGGCCGCTTCGTTGGCCAAAGCTGTCGCCGGGCGTCACCTGTTGCTCGTGCTCGACAACTGCGAACACCTCGTCGACGCCGTGGCCGCATTCGCCGCTGAACTGCTCACGCACTGCCCCCAGCTCGTGGTGTTAGCGACGTCGCAAGAGGCGCTTTCGATTCCAGGCGAAACGGTGCTGGCGATCGGGCCGATGACCGACGACGAAGGCCTGCAGCTCTTCGCCGATCGCGCGGCCGAACGGCGTCCCGGTTTCGCCGTCACCGATCTCAACATCGGCGTGGTGCGCCAAATTTGTAGGCGCGTCGACGGGATCCCGCTCGCAATCGAGTTGGCCGCCGGGCGCGTCGCGGCACTCAGCGTCGAGGAGATCGCCGCGCGTCTCGACGACCAGTTCCGTCTGCTCACCGGCGGATCACGCGCGGCGATGGCGCGCCAACAGACGCTGCGGGCCACCGTCGATTGGAGCTACGGGCTGCTCGACGAAATGGAGAAGGCACTGTTCGCGCGCCTCGCTGCGTTCTCGGGTGGCTGGAACCTCGACGCCGCAGTTGCCGTGTGCTCGTACGGCGACCTCTCCGAGGGCGACGTAGTCGACACGCTCGCCCACCTTGTGGCCCGCAGTCTCGTCGTGGTCGAGGAGCAAGACGGCGCGTCGCGGTATCGCATGCTCGCCACGATCAAGCAGTACGCGCTCGAACGGCTCAAGGACTGCGGCGAGGTGCCGTTGATGCGCGACCGACACGCCACGTTCTTTCGCGCGCTGGCGTTGGCGGCCGAGCCCGAACTCACCGGGCCACAGCAAGTGGAGTGGCTGGCAATGCTGGCCGCCGACGAAGCGAACCTGCGCGCCGCGCTCGAGTGGCTCGGGGCCGCTTCGCTCGAGCCTGCGGTCGCGTTGTGGCGGTACTGGCTGGTGCGCGGCGATTGGGAGGGTGGCCGGCGGTGGATCGAGCAAGGCCTCGACGACGTCGACGGTGTGGACGCGTCGCTCATCGCGCGTGCCCTCGATGCAGCAGGCGCACTCGCCACGGAACAGGGCGACAACGAACAAGCCGAACAACTGTTGACCTCGGCTCTCCTGCGCTGGCGCAGCCTCGACGACCCTGCGGGCATGGCCCGCACGTTGAACCACCTCGGCACGCTCGCTCGCAACCGGTTCGCGTACGACGAAGCGCGCGCGCAGTTGAAAGAGGCGCTCGACACAGCCGACGATGCCAACGACGACCGACACCGCGCCATTGCGCTGCGCAACCTCGGCCACCTCTCCGCGCAACAGGGCGACCACGAAACGGCGGGCATCCTCTACGAGGAAGCCTTGATGCTCGCCCGCGACGAAGGCGACACACGCGTGGTCGCGACGCTCACGCACGCCCTGTCACGTGTCGCGTTCGAAGACGGCAACCGCGAAGCGGCGCACGCGTTGGCCGACGAGGGTCACGCGCTCGCGCGCGGCTTGGGTGACGGTCGGATGCTGGCCGAGCACCTCACCGTCCTCGCGGGTCTTGCTACGGCCGACGGTGACGAAGCGGTGGCCGCCGCCCGTCTGCAAGAAGCGCTCACGTTGTGGGACCGCCTCGGTTCACCGAACGCCGTCGCGTGGCTCCACACCACCCTCGGCGAGATGGCGTTGGCCGACGACGACGCACCCGCGGCCCGTCGCCACTTTGATCAGGCGGCCGACGCGTGGCGCGACACCGCCGATGAACCGGCGCTCGTGCGCGCTCTCAACTTGTCCGGGTGGTCCGCTCTCGCGGCCGGTGATTTCGACGAGGCCACCGTCACGCTCGACGACGCGGTGACACGCGCCCGTGCGGTTGGAGACGCGATGCAGCTGTCGTCGGTTTTGCACAGTCGCGGCGAGTTGGCCCGCCGAGCCGGCGACCGGACAACTGCGCGCACCGTGCTCGCGGAAAGTTTGGAGCTGGCCCGCGCTGCGGGTTGGCGCAACCTGCTCTGGTGGCCCACGTGGAGCCTCGCCGCGCTGGCGTGCGAAGAGGGCCGGCTCGACGACGCCGACGAACTGCTCGACCAAGCTGAGAAGCTGTCACCCAAGATCGCGCGCGGCCCCCGCCTCGCCGACGTCTACGAGCAGCGCGCCCACGTGGCCGCGGCGCGCGGCGAGCGCAAGCGGTCCGACGAACTCGCCGCGGCCGCAGCCGCGCTCCGGCTCAGCCGCGCCGCTTCGATCACAACGAATCCGGCCGAGTAACGTCGCAAGCCGCAAGGGCGTATGGCACAGCTGGTTAGCGCGCAGCCTTCACACGGCTGAGGTCACAGGTTCGAGTCCTGTTACGCCCACTCTCAGATTCTGGCGGCGAGAAGTTGCCACTCACCGTCGAGGCCACGAAGCGAGCGCACGCCGCGCGGGACGAACTCGATCCCTGACCCCGCAGTGAGATCCCGCACCAGCCCGGACACGAGGATCTCGTCCGGATCCGCTTCGCTCATGATCCGCGCGGCGATGTGCACAGCGATGCCTGCGACGTCGTCACCGCGCAGCTCGACCTCGCCGGTATGGACACCGACCCGGATGCTGACACCAAGCGCTTCGAGGGCTCGGCGGATGGATGCGGCACAGCGGATCGCCCGGGCCGGTCCGTTGAAGGTAGCGATTACGCCGTCGCCGGTGGTGCGGATCATCTTGCCGCCGAACCCCTCGATCTGGCCGCGGACCAATGCCTCGTGGGTATCGAGCAATTGTCGCCAGTCGCGGTCGCCCACTTTGGCCAAATGCCGGGTGGATTCGACGATGTCGGTAAGCATCACGGTGGCGAGGACTCGGTCGGGAGCAGGGAAGGGCCGTACGCCGGTCACAAACTCCTGGATCTCGGCGACGACCTCGTCCTGGTCACCGAGCACGGCAACAACATCGTCTCCTTCCAACTCGACGAGGCGCGCGCCTGGGATGTGATCGGCCAGGTAACGCCCGTGCTCGATGGTGTGGATAGGCATGGTGATGCCCTTGCGATGCAGCACCAGAGTCGGCACCTTGATCGCAGGCAAGATTTCACGGATATCGGCGGTCAGGATTTGCATGCGCATCTGTCGGCCGGCCGTCGCCGGCGACGCGACCATCCGTTGGTAGCGAGCCCAGAAGTCGAGGTAGGCGCGATCGTGCGCCATGCTCGGTACGACCATCTCGACGAGGGCGTCGTCGCCCCAACTGCGCTCAGCCGCGACGATGAACGATTCAGCAGACTCCTTCGTCACGCCGAACGGGTAGTCCGACGCTTGGAGGAACCGGGCCGACGAGTTGACCAGCACCAGCGCCGACACGCGTGCGGGGAACGCGGCCGCGAACAACGCACCCGACGGACCGGCATCAGCGCTCGCCACCACTGCCGCGCGTTCCGACCCGGCCGCGTCCATCACCCCGGTGATGTCTTCGACCCACTCCTCCCACGTCGGATGCGCACCGTCGGGGAACGCATCGGACGCACCCGAGCCGCGGCGGTCGTACAGGATCAGGCGGCACCACGAGGACATCTGGGTCCAGAAACGGTGCCAGCGCGGCTCCTGCCAACGGCCATCGATATGGCTGAACCACGACGTCACCCAGACCACATCGATCGGCCCGTCGCCGATCACCTGATACGAGACGCTCGAGCCGGCCACCTTCGTGTACTGAGTGCGCGGCAAGACGCCGAAGTCGGGCACGCGCCGAATGCTAGAGCTACGACTCCTTCACCCGGCTGAGGTCACAGGTTCGAGTCCTGTTACGCCCACTCCGCAAGCGTCATCAACAACGGATCACGACCCCCGACGTCAGAGCTTGCGGCGACGGTTCGTTCGAAAATGCGCGGCGCGTTTCGTCGACGACTGACGACCCGTCGGCCCGCCCCCCGGCGACGCGCCAAATGACAAGGCGGCGGCCCTCCTCAGGATCAGGCCGCCCAACACTGCGGCCAAACCCCACGCGGCGAAGGGCACCGCGTTCGCGCCGGTACGGGCCAAGCCGCCAGCGCGACGGCGATGCGGCAAGCTTTCACACGCGACGCCGTCGTGGTCGGAGTCGAGGCCGTGCGGATCGGAGCGATTTGCGTTGTAAACGGCCTGCGCGCCCTCTTGGTATTGGAAGTCGGAGCAGC
>JBEEFT010000045.1:0-24278 GCA_041166225.1 Actinomycetota bacterium
GATCACCGACGCCGCACTCGGTGAGATCGCGAGTGGTTACACGCGTGAAGCGGGCGTGCGTTCGCTCGAGCGTGAGATCGGCAAGCTGTTGCGCAAGGCGGCGACGAAGATCGCCGCAGGCACACCGGCTCCGATCGCGGTCGACCAGGACGACGTGAAGACGTACCTGAAGCGGCGTCGCTTCCACGACGAGGTCGCGGATCGCGTGCACATCCCCGGCGTGGCGACTGGTCTCGCGGTGACGGGAGTGGGCGGCGACGTGCTGTTCGTCGAGGCCACCACGATGCCGGGTGAGACCGGGCTCACGATCACCGGTCAGCTCGGCGACGTGATGAAGGAGTCGGCGCAGATCGCGTTGTCGTACGTGCGGTCGCGTGCCGACGCGCTCGGCATCGCAGCCGACGCGTTCGACAAGCACCAGTTCCACGTGCACTTCCCCGCGGGGGCGGTGCCCAAGGACGGTCCGTCGGCCGGTGTCACGATGACCACCGCGCTGGTGTCGTTGCTGACCGGTCGCCCGGTGCGACCGGAGGTGGCGATGACGGGCGAAGTCACGCTGCAAGGACGGGTGTTGCCGATCGGTGGCGTCAAGCAGAAGGTGCTCGCCGCGCATCGCGCCGGGCTCACCGAAGTGATCCTGCCCGCCCGCAACGGTCCCGACCTCGAAGACGTGCCCGAGGCCGTGCGCGCCGAGATGACGTTCCACCTCGCGTCCGAGATCGGTGACGTGTTGTCGGTCGCCCTCGATGAGCCGGCGGTACCGGCAACCGCGGCCGCCTGACCGCGACGTGCGGCCTAGCTTGACCGCATGGGTGTGCAGCTAACCAAGGACTCCATCGACCTCGGGATCGTCACCAACGATCCCGAGGCGATGGTTGCGTTTTATCGGGATGTGCTCGGCTTCACCGAGGCCGGCAGCATGCCGATGCCGGGCGGCACCATGACCCGGCTGTTGTGCGGCGCAAGCACGATCAAGCTCGTGCAGATGAAGCGCGCCGTGCAGACGAAGGCGCCAGCCGGTGGCCTCGGCGGCGCGACCGGGTACCGATACTGGACGATGACGGTGTCGAACCTGGCCGAGATCGTCGCAGCCTGCGAGGCCGCGCAAGCAACGGTTGCGGTGCCGATCACCGAACTCGCCCCCGGCATCCTCCTGGCAATTGTCGAAGATCCCGACGGCAACTGGGTCGAGTTCGTACAAGGCGCGTAGCCGCGGTGGCACTCGACGGCATCACCGACTACTCCGAAGGTCGCCTCACGGCTCGCCCCGCCCTCGCGTCGGGTGACCTTCTAGAGCCGGGCCTGCACAAGCTCGGTCTGGGCGACGCCGTGCGCGACGGCTTGATCTACGTACCCGACGCCGGCGGGCCACGCCCGCTGATGCTCGTGCTGCACGGCGCCACGATGAAGGCCGAGTGGATGGCGCGGCCGCTCGTCGCGGCCGCCGACGACGCCGGGCTAATCATGGTGATTCCCGACTCGCGCGAACTGGGCACCACGTGGGACGTACTCGTCGGGGGGTACGGGCCCGACGTCGCGTACTGCGACGCCGCGCTGGAGTACGCGTTCGCGCACTGCAACGTGTCGCCCACACAGATCTCCATCGGTGGGATCTCCGACGGCGCGTCGTACGCGTTGTCACTCGGCATCATGAACGGCGACCTGTTCGAAGCAATCGTTGCGTGGTCGCCCGGGTTCCTCGCGCCGAAGACGCAAGTGGGTACGCCGCGAGTTTTTCTGTCCCACGGCACTCAGGATTCGGTCCTTCCGATCGATAGGTGTGGAAGACCCATCGCGGTCGGATTGCATAACAACGGTTATGAGGTCGAGTACATCGAGTTCAACGGGGGCCACGAGATGCCCGACCCGATCATTCGCGCCTCCTTCGGCTGGCTCACGGATCCGCAAACGTGGGCCGGGAAAGGAACGCAGTGAACGGACGGATCAAAGGCGGTCTTCTCGCTGCGGTTGCGGTACTGCTGGTGCTCGACGCCGTCGCGGTTTTCACGATCAACCCTTCGAGTGGGTCGAGCGCCGCGAAGGCGGTGAAACCCCCGAAGCAGTGGGACAGCCGCGTGGCTGCGTTGGCGACGTTCGTGGAAGACACGCGTCACTTGCGCTTCGACCATCCCGTGAAGATCAGCTATCTCAGCCCGCCGGCGTATCGCAAGCGGATCCTCGGCGACAGCGGCGGGCCCACCGCGCAAGAGAAGGCGGACATCAAAAGGTTCACTGCGCAGATGCGGGCGCTCGGCCTGGTCGACAAGAAGACCGACCTGCTCAAGGACGTGAACCAGCTCGAGTCTGAGGGAACCGACGCCTTTTACGACCCCGAGACCGAAGACATCGTGGTGTTCGGCACCAAGATCGACGTCGCGACCCGCGTCACCCTCGTGCACGAGATGACGCACGCGTTGCAAGACCAGCACTTCAACCTCTCGCGCACGTTCCGTTCCGACGGCGCCGACTCGCTGTACCAAGCGCTCACCGAGGGCGACGCCACGCGTGTCGAAAACGCGTACATCGACAAGCTCAGCGACGCCGACAACAAGGCGTACGAAGACTCCTTCAACGATCCCAGCGACCAACACGGCAGCCTCGCCAACGTGGCCCCCACGCTCGAGCAACTCTTCGGCGCGCCGTACGTGCTCGGTGAGCCGATGACGACGTTGTTCGAAAAGGTCAAGGGCACGCCGGGTCTCGACGAACTGTTCCGCCACCCCATCGCCAGCGACGAGGGCATGCTCAACATCTTCTCGTTGCTCGACGCCGACAAGCCCAAGCACGTGAGCACACCGAAATTGGTCGCCGGTGAAAAAAGGAGCGAGGACGCCTCGTCGTTCGGCACGCTCGCCTGGTACCTGATGCTGGCATCGCACGTCGACGAGCGGGTGGCGCTGCGCGCCGTCGACGGGTGGGGCGGCGACGCGGCCATCGGATACCGCAAGGACGGACGCGAGTGCATCCGCGTCGCGTACATCGGCGACACCCCGCAAGACGTGACCGAGATGCGCGCTGCGCTCGACGAGTGGAAGACAGCGTTCTCGCCCGATCGCGTTTCGGTCGTCGGCGATCCCACCCGCGTCGAAGTGTCGGCGTGCGAACCCGACGTGATCCCCGCACCGCGCGCGGGGTCGGATCAGTCGCTGGTCTTGCCGGTGTCACGGTTGCAGTTCCTGCAAGGCGCGTACAGCCAAGGCGCGACGCGTCCGCTAGCCGAGTGCTTGAGCCGCGAGTTCCTGAACCAGGTAACGGTCGACGCCTTGCTCAAGGCCGACGACGACGCGACCGACTTCACGCGGGAAGCTCGGGGCATGGCGCAGGTGTGCGCGCGCGAGCGCGCCGCTTAAGCCGACGGCGCCAGCGCTTCGAGCACGTCCCAGTCGACGACACCCAACCGGTTCTGGGGGTCGAGGGGCTGCACGCAAACGTGATCGGCGCCGGCATCGATGTGTTCTTGCACGCGGGCGTTGATTGCGTCGGAAGTGCCCCACGCCACTACTGCGTCGAGGAACCGAGGCGCGTCGCCGTCGATTTCCTCGTCGGTAAAGCCGAGACGTAACCAGTTGTTCCGGTAGTTCGGCAGCGTTCGGTACATCGCCAACGCGTTCGCCGCCGACGCCCGACCGACCGCCGCGTCGGTGGTGCCGACCACCTTCTGTTCGACCAAAAGCAACTTGTCGGGGCCAAGGATCTCGCGCGCGAGCGAAGTGTGTTCGGGGGTGGTCCAATACGGGTGGGCACCATCGGCTTTGTCGCGGGCCAACTCGAGCATCTTCGGACCAAGTGCGGCCAACACTCGCTTGGGCGGTTCTGCGGGCGGAAACGCCATGTACGGCGAGGCGTCGTACGCGTCGAGATAGTTGCGCATCGACGCGAGCGGCTTCGAGTAATCGAGGCCACGCAGGCCGGCCACCATCGGACCGTGCGACACGCCAATGCCGAGCAGGAACCGTCCACCGCTTTGTTCGGCCAGCGTCATCGCGGCCTGCTTCATCACGCCGGGATGCCTATGAAAGATGTTGGCGATGCCCGTGGCGAAGCGCAGCTCGGTGGTATGTGCGGCCAGCATCCCGATCAGTACGAACGGGTCCTTGCCCGCGGTCTCGGGCAACCACAGCGTGGAGTAGCCCAGAGACTCGAGGCGCTGAGCCAGCGTGATTGCGTCAGTCCCCGGCATCGTTTCCGTGTGGGTCCAAACGCCGATGGTCGACAGGTCGCGCATTCCCGGGACGGTAATCGCGCCGTGTTGGTTTCAGTCAGCTCACCTTGAGATCGGCGTATTCGGGGTTCTCGTCGATGAAGTCGCGCACGAACCAGCACTGTGGGCGGACCTTGGCGCCGCGGCGGCGCACGTCGTCGAGCGCGCCACGCACGAGTTCGTCGCCCAGACCCTGCCCGCGCCGCCCAGGGTCGATCTCGGTGTGGGGGAACACGAGCGTGTCGCCGTCGACGCGGTAATCGGCGATGCCGACGAGCGCATCGTCGACGACGAGCTCGTAACGACCCATGTCTTCGTTGTCGCGCACTTCGGTGCTCATGGAAAACGTTTACCCCGGGTACGGCAGAGGCGATCCACCTTTCGACAAGGAGAAACCCATGGACGCCGTAGCCCTTTTGACGCAACAGCACGAAGAAGCCAAGACGCTGTTCGAACGCATCGAGGCCAGCACCGATCCCGCCGAGAAGGAGCAGCTTCTGACCGAGGTGATCGCCGCGCTACGCGCGCACACGAAGATCGAAGAGGAAGTGCTTTACCCGATCATCCGGGAGCAGATGAAGGGTGGCTCCAAGATGTTCGAAGAGGCCATGCAAGAGCACCAAGAGGCCAAGAAGGCGATGAAGGAACTCGAATCACTCACGCCCGGGGAGTCGGACTGGCAGGACCAGTTCGAGATCCTCATGCACGGCGTGCTGCACCACGCCAAGGAAGAGGAAGCGGAGATGTTTCCGGAGATGAAGGAGACCTTCTCCGCCGAGCGTCTCAATGAGCTTGGCGAGCAACTCGAAGCCGACGGCAGCGGCCAGATCGTCGTGGACCTGCCCAAAGACGAACTGCTCGAGCAGGCCAAGGCGTCTGACATTGAAGGCCGCTCCACGATGGACAAGAGCCAGCTCGAAGAAGCCCTCGGCCACCGGTAACCGGTAACCCCGAACCGGGGACCGCTGGTGTCGTCTGACGACGTCAGCGGTCCCCGGTTCGGGACGATCGGTCTGAAAGCGCGGCGGACGCGACGAGGCCGAGGCGTTCGGTGAGGGCTTGTTCGAAGGCGAGCGTGCCGTCGGCGGTGCGCGATACGGCGTGCGACACCTCGTGCAGCAACGTGCCACAAAACGCTGTCGGCGACGCCAGCTGGTCGCGGCGCACCACGATGCGTTTCTCGCTGGCGTCCCACAGCCCTACGACCTCGGCCCCGCCGGCTCCGAGGCGCATCGTCTCTGACACGCGAATCTCCTTCACCCCCGGACGTCCCACCGCGAATTGCGCCAGTTGCATCGCGGCGTCGCGCAAATCCCACACCGCCTCCTCCGCGGGTGACAACTCGTGCTCCACGAAGTTGAACTCGAAGCTGTCGTTGAACTCGCGCTCGTACGCCGCGAGGTCGCGGATGGGCCGGCCTTCGGTGTCGGTAAGCGTCGACAACTTCGCCGCGATGTCCTCGGGCACCACCACGATTCGGTAGCCGTCCTGCTTGGCGTAATCGACCGCGGCCGAACGCAATTGCAGCGCGGTCACGAACAGCACGGCCTCGGCCGCCGCGAGCACGCGGCACGCGTGCAGCGCGACGTCTTTCCAACCCAACTCGTCGTGCATGCGACCCGACATGAACTGACCGAGGTCGGCGGCCAATGCGACGGCGACCTCCGTCGAGCGGCAGCTCGTGAGTATCTGCTTGACGCGCTCGGTGTAGGCGGCGCGCCCGACGTTGTGCCGCTCGCGGTTCAACGCCTGACGCAGCGATTTGTTCGGATTGGTCACGTTGTAAGAGAACAGGAAGTCGGGCTCCTCGTTGACGAGCAGACCCTTGTAATAAATGCGGCCCGGCCCGTCGGCTTCGCGCTTGGCGAGCACGTCACCGAACTTGGTCGACTCGAGCACCCGGTCCCCCGCGTACGACAAGAACAACGACTTGGCCGCCGCCATGTCGTTATCGCTGACACCGACGAGTTCGACGAGCATGCCGACGCGATTCGGATCGGACGGCGGCGTGATCACCGCGTGCAGCGTCGTGATGTCACTGAAGCTCGCCTTGGCCCGCGACTCGGTTCGGATATCGCCGTGCGGCGACAGGATCGTCACGCGGACGCTGCGACGGTCGCACACCGCGAGCGCGTCTTTCAGCCCGATTCCGAACTGCCCGATCACTTCGGGGTGCTGCGCCTTCTCGGAGTTTTCGTTCTGCGTGAGATGGCGATACCGCAGACCTCGCCCGAAGTCTTCGATCGTCCACGCGCCGTCGTGCCGACGCGTGATCTGCGGTTCGGCCGTGCCGGTTAGACGCTGCTCGTCGAGCGCGTTCGCGATGAACTCACGGATCGCGTCGCTCACGTTCCAGTGCTCGAGCACCTTCTCGATGTTCAGATCGAAGGCGTGACCGTCGGTCGCGCGCTTCATGGGGGCGCGTTGCATGTTCGTAAGGGGTACCCGTCATGCCAGAGTCGCTGCCGTCTGTTCACCTACGATCGCCTTACGCGGACCGCCGTCATTCCTTGGAGCTTCTTATTGATCGGTCGCGGCTTCGTGATTGGTCTGATGGCGTTCACAGCCACGCTGTGGACGGGATGGTGGCTGTCGCATCGGAAACGACGAGGGGTCGGATTCGGTTTCGGCGTCGCTGCAATCGTGATGACTCTCGTGGCGAGTCTTGCGGTCGCGAACGCCAGCTTCGCGTATCTGCCCCGCCTCGGTGACGTCTTCGGCGGGCGCGGACAGTGGCGATCGGCTCCACTGAGGATCGTGCTCGCCTCGTCCACCACACGCCCGTTCGGCATCGTGACCACCCTGCCCGTTGTGGGCGACGCGGCGCACCTCGGGTCCGCTCACACTCTCGTGTGGTTGCCGCCGCAGTACTTCAGCGACACAGACGCCCGCTTCCCAGTCGTGTACCTCATGCACGGATCACCAGGCGCGCCGGTGGACTGGTTGCGCGCCGCAGGAGCGGCCGACGCCGCACTCGCATCGGCGCGGGCGGGCCGTCCCGCGATCCTTGCGATGCCAAGAGTCTCCCGGGGCTGGTTCGACGACTCTGAGTGCGTCAATGGCCGCAATCAACAGGTTGAGTCGTACGTGGTGCGCGCTGTCGTGCCAAGCATCGACACGCAGTTGCGAACTCGACCCGACCGCGAGGCTCGCATCATCGCGGGTGTGTCCGCAGGCGGCTTCTGCGCGTTGAATCTCGGCCTGCGTCACCGAGACGTGTGGGGCACGATCCTCGATCTGTCCGGGTTCGACCATCCCACTTACGGTGGGAACATGGCGGGATTGTTCGGCCGACGCTCCGACCTGCGTCGCGTCGTCGCGCGAAACACCCCGTGGCGATATGCCGCCGACCTCGCTCCCGCTCCGTGTATGCACGTGTGGCTTGACTCCGGTGATGACGACGGGCCTGCGCTTCGATCCGCCCACCGGATGGCGGACCTGCTGACCAGCGCCGGCCAACCGACGCAGTTGCGGGTGAGGCCGGGTGGGCATACGTACGGCGTGTGGCGCCCAGCACTCGCACAATCGATGGCGTGGGGGGTCGCTGTCGCGGACGGCGCCGGGTCGTGCCCTACGTGTGCCGCTCACCCACCGACGTGTCAGGCGAATGTTCCAAAACCGCCGCCGGCGTCAGCGCCGGTATTGCATTTGCGTCACCGTAGATAGACGCCGCCAGCGACCGCGGAACAGTTGAGGCGGCGAGCGGAATCGAACCGCTGTACGGGGCTTTGCAGGCCCCTGCCTAAACCACTCGGCCACGCCGCCAGTGAAGCCGACGAAGATTAGTCCGGCGGCCCCGTGACGCCGGTTTCTCACCGTGCCGCGGTTTACCGTCCGTAAACCTCGGCCTCGCCAAACTGGGCGGCGTTATGAAGCAGAGTTCAACCCTCCTAGGCCCTGGTGCGCTGCGCGTCCCCGAAGTCGGTGCGTACTTCTGGATCATCAAGGCATTGTCGACCGCAATGGGCGAGGCAACCTCGGGGTTCCTCGTCGCCCAGTTTCATCCAGTCTTGGCCGTCCTCCTGGGTTTCATCGGATTCTGCGGCGGTCTGGCGCTGCAGCTGTCGATGCGGCGCTATGTCGCGTGGACGTACTGGTTCGCAGTCGCCATGGTGGGCGTGTTCGGCACGATGGCCGCGGACGTGATGCACGTCGGCTTTCACGTCCCATACCTCGCGGCTTCATTTATCTACGCGCTGGCACTCGCCGCGGTGTTCGTCGTCTGGCAACGCACGGAGAAGACACTGTCGATCCACAGCGTCGACACGTTCCGCAAGGAACTGTTCTATTGGGCCGCAGTCGGCGCGACTTTCGCCTTCGGCACCGCCGTCGGCGACATGACGGCGACAACCCTTCACCTCGGATACCTGCTGTCAGCGGTGCTGTTCGGTGCTGCGCTGCTCGTGCCGGCGGTGTGCTTCCGCTTCTTCCGTATGAACGCGATCCTTGCGTTCTGGGCTGCGTATGTGTTGACACGGCCACTGGGCGCGTCGGTTGCTGACTGGATGGCCAAACCGGTGTCACACCGCGGCCTCGGTTGGGGCGACGGGCCGGTCACTCTGGGGTTGGTGTTATGCGTCGCGGTCGGTGTCGCATATCTCGGCGTGACCCGCCGCGACGTCCAGGCGACTGGTTAAAAAGGGGCGCTCCGAAGCGAGCCCTTGGCGCGTGCGTCACGATGAGGGCCATGGATACACACGTGGCGGTGATCAACGGCAGCACACTCCTTACGGACGACGAGGTCGCGGCGGCGGTGCCCGCTCTGCAGACGCAGGTGCACCGCGACTTCGCACCCGCGTGGGGCGCCGACGCGGAGGTGACGTTCGTCGCGAAAGGGCACAAGCCGAAGCGGGGCGCGTGGTGGCTCGTGGTGCTCGACGACTCCGATCAGGCCGGCGCGCTCGGGTATCACGACCTGAGCGACGAGGGCTTGCCGCTGAGCAAGGTGTTTGCCGGCAGCGACAAGCAATACGGCTACCAGTGGACGGTGACCGCCAGTCACGAATTGCTCGAGATGCTCGCCGACCCCGACATCAACCTCACGGTCTTCGTGCAGTCGAGCAACACCGCCGGCGTGCTGTACGCGCGCGAAGTGTGTGACGCGTGCGAGGCCGACGCGCTCGGCTACGAGATCGACGGCGTGTTGGTGTCCGACTTTGTGTACCCGGCGTGGTTCGAGTCGTTCCGCAAAGCGAAGTCGACGCGCTTCGATCACACAGACCGACTAACCAAACCGTTCGAGCTCGCGGCCGGTGGCTACATCGGCGCGTTCGACATCAGCAGCGGCAGTGGTTGGCACCAAGTCCACCCCGCCGGCCCGCAAGCGGCGCGCTACGCCGACCGGGCACCGGTCGGTAGCCGGCGCGAGCGCCGGCGCACGCCACGCGATCAATGGCAACGCAGCGTGGTGCGTTTCGCCAAACGCTAAGCACCCTCCGCGAGCGCGTCAGTCTTTGTCGATCTTGTCGCCGCTCGGCGCGACCGGATACCAGGAGGGGATGCCGATGCCGTTGGTGTCACCCGGGGCCTTGTCGCCGCTGAAGAAGTAGAGCAAGTGGCCGTTGTAGACGACGTGATTCGGTACTGCGCCTGTCGCCGTCGAAACCTTCGCCTGGTCGACTCCGCTCGCCGCGGTGGGTGACGGCGCGGCCAGCGCCGGCCACGTGGCCGCGCAACCACCGGTGGCACACGCCGACGTGGTGCCGCTGTCCTTCTCGAACAGGTACAGCGTGTGTCCGTTGGGCCCCACGAGGAACTCGCCGAGGTCGGCGTTCTTGCTCACGGCCAGGGTTTGACCGGCGGGCGCCGACGTCGCCGTGTTCGCGGCCGCGGCCGTTGTCGTGTTCGACGAGTTGTCAGCCGACTTGTTGTTGTCCTTGCCACCGCAGGCAGCGAGGCCGCCTGCCGATGCCATCACGGCGAGCAATACGAGGATCCGTTTCATTGACACTCCCTTTTCGATCATCCGGTCGACGTTCTTACGAGCGACGGGCGAAACGGGATTGCTACGTGTTGAGCTCCGCGTGACAGAGCACGCGCCCGACGCTGTCGACCATGCGGATGACGCGCACGTCGTCGAGGGCGACCGGACTCGTGGCGCCGAACGAGGCGCGGCCACTGCGGGCGTCGACCGAGCCGACCTTGGTGACGCTGCCGTCGCGTGAGACCATCTCGACGTTGACTTCCCAGTTGTCGGCGTAGTTCATCGTGAGGAACACCCAGCCCGGTGCACCGCGGTGCACGACCGCGGTGCCCACGGCGGTGCCGGTGCTCGTGCGCAAGGCGAGCTCGCGTTGACCCGACGACGTGCCAGTACTGGCCCGGCCGAGCACGGCGCCGAGCCCGGCGAACACGAAGAGGGCTGCGGCCACCAACGCGAGCGTGCGGTACCGACGCGCGAAGGGGCGCGGCGTCGGCGCTACCGCCGCCGGGAGATCCAGATCGAGGCGCGCCAACACGGCCGACTCGAAGCCGACGGGCGGTTCGGCTGACGGCGCAAGCAGCAACAAGCCGTCGGCGATGTCGACGTAGGCGTCGGCCTCGGCCCGACACGCCGCACACGACGTGAGGTGCGCGTCGACCCGCGCCCGGTCGGGCCCGTCGAGCGCGCCCGCGGCGTATTCGGGCAGCAGCGGGTGGATGTTGTCGCAGTCGTTGGTTGCGCTCATGACTGCTCCTCGAAGACGGTGACGTTGATGCCGGACAAATCAGCGCGCAGGCGTTGCATCGCGGCGCGGATACGCGTCTTCGCGGTGCCGAGCGGGATGCCCTCGGCCTCGGCGACCTCGGCTGCGGTGAGGCCCGAGATCACGGCCAGTGAGACGGCTCGCCGTTGCGGCTCGGGCAGCCGCACCATCGCCGCGCGGACCCGAGCGATTTCGCCGTCGGTCAGGTTCGGCTCGGTTGGGTTACCGATAGCGGACTCGGGCAAGAGGTTCACGAGCGTGTCGGGATCAGCCGGGACAGACCGGCGCATCCGCAACGCGTCGATCCCAACGTTGCGCGTAATCGTGAGCAGCCATGTGGTTACCGCGCCGCGCCGCGCGTCGTAAGTCGGCGCGGCGCGCCACGCTCGCAGAAAAGCTTCTTGGGCGATGTCGTCGGCCAGCGTCGCGTCGGAGGTAACGACGAGGGCGAGGCCATAGACGCGGCGCTGGAACCGCCGCACGAACGCGATGGCGGCGTCTCTGTCGCCCGCGGCCATTCCCGCGAGCAGCGCGTCATCGGTCAACGTCGACACAGCTATCTACGTTGCCCGATGGAATCGGGATTGGTGTAACACCGGCTTTGGGCGTGATGTGTTGTATCCTCTACGTCGTCACGCGTGGTTTTGCGATTCCCGTGACGGTCGGTATCGGTGCAGTTGACTCGATGTTGGCCACTTATCTCGCCAACTTGAAAGTTCATAACTGTGCCCAGCTTTACTGACCTCGGCGTCCGGAGCGACGTCGTAACTCGACTGACCGAACGCGGCATCGTCGAGCCCTTCCCCATCCAAGCCGCCACGATCGCCGACGCGCTCGCTGGTCGCGACGTCTGCGGCCGCGCCCCCACGGGCTCGGGCAAGACGATCGCATTCGGCATTCCGCTCGTGTGCAGCGTCGGTGGCAAGGCGTCGCCGCGCCAGCCCCGCGGCCTCGTACTCGTGCCCACCCGCGAACTCGCCAACCAGGTAGCCGAGGAGCTGCAACACCTCGCTGGCCCCCGCGCCCGTATCTCCACCGTCTATGGCGGCGTCGGATACGGCGACCAGTTGCGTTCGCTGCGCCGCGGCGTCGACATCCTCGTGGCGTGCCCTGGCCGTTTGAAGGATCTCGTGCAGCGCAACGAGGTGCGTCTCGACGACGTCAGCTTCATCGTGATCGACGAGGCCGACCGCATGGCCGACATGGGCTTCCTGCCCGAGGTGCGCCGCCTGCTCGACCTCGTGCGCGACGACCGCCAGACCCTGCTGTTCTCGGCCACGCTCGACGGCGACATCAACACGCTGATCCAGCGGTACCAGAACAACCCCGTGCGCCACGAGGTCGAGAACGACGTCGATGCGCCCGAGAACGTCCACCTGTTCTGGAAGACAGACAAGCAGCAGCGGGTGCAGACAACCGCGAACATCGTGAGCGCCGAATGGCCCGCGATCGTGTTCTGTCGCACCAAGCACGGCGCCGACCGGTTGACCGAACAACTCGGCAAGCTCGGCGTGTCCGCCGCTTCGATCCACGGCGACAAGAGCCAGAGCCAGCGCGAGCGCGCGCTGAACGCGTTCACGCGCAGCAAGGTGCAGTGCCTCGTTGCCACCGACGTCGCCGCGCGCGGCATCCACGTCGACTCCGTTGCGTGCGTCGTGCACTTCGATCCGCCGGCAGACGAGAAGGACTACATCCATCGTTCGGGCCGCACCGGGCGCGCCGGTGCCGCCGGCATCGTCGTGTCGATTCTCGGTCCCGACCAGGTCAAGCCGTCGATGCACATGCAGCGCAAGCTCGGCATGGTCGCCAACGTCGACCGCGCCGACATCACCAAGCTCAACGACGCGCCGCGCGACTTCGTGGCGGCGCCCGAGCCGCCCCGGCCCGAGCGTCCGAGTTACGAGCGTCCCGAGCGCGCCGCCCGTCCGCCGCGCATCGACCGCGCACCGCGCAGCGACGGCGCACCGCGCACCGACCGCGCACCGCGGGCCGAGCGCACGGAGCGCACCGAGCGCAGTGATCGGCCGAACAAGCCGTTCAACCGCAACGGCAAACCGCGCACCGAGAACCGCTGGGGCGCCGAGCGTCCCGCCGGCACCGGCCACCCGCGCAAGAAGGCGCCTGCGACAACGGGCAAGCCCGTCGCCGCCAAGAAGCCGCACCGCAAGGGCAGCTCGCCGGGTCGCGTTGGTGGCGTGCCCCGCAACAACACCGGCCGCTAACCGCCACACTCTCCGCACTTTTGGCGCACGGTGGTTGGTCAGCAACCACTTCGCGCCAAAAGTGCGCTGCGGGGGGCGGGTTGTTAGGTGGCGCTGACCACGAGCGACCCGCTCTCGGTCTTCGTGCCGTTCGGGCACTTGATCGTGAACGTGCCAGGCGTGAGCGTGAGCGCCAGCGTTTTGGGCGAACCCGGCAACACGTTCTCGACTTCGCCGAGCACCTTCTTGCCCTTGTAGACATAGAACTCGGTCACGCTCGACGAACCCTTGTTGGTGACGTCGAACGCGGTCTTGCCTGCGGCCGCTTGCAAGGCGGCGGGGTCGCATCCGGCGTCGGAAATCGTCACCGCGATATGTGCGGCGCCGGCGGTGTCGGCTGCCGACGCGCCTTTGTCGTCGTCAGACTTGTGGTTCGCGCACGCGCCCAGCACCAGGGGCGCGACGACCGCGAGACACCAAAGACGACGGGACATGAAACCCTCCAGCTAGGACGAAGTACGACATCGGAATGAAGTAGGCCAGCCAACCGATCGCCTCGATCGTGGACGGCTTGGGTTGGATACCGAGCATGCCGGTGAGCAACGCGGATTGCACGGTGCCCGGCTTGATCAGCCACGACAGGTTCAGGAACTCACCTTGCCCCACGGTGATCCAACCCGCTTCGTGGCCGGTGTGGAGCGCGAACGCGACGAGGCCGGCCGCCACCAACACCAGCACGAACCCGGTGGCTTTGAAGAACCGAGCCATGTCGAGCTTGATCCCGCCCTTGTAGATGCCGACACCGATGAGGATCGCAACCACAAGGCCCAACGTGGCGCCGCCCGCCGACGCGCTGCGGTTGGTCGAACTCTGAAACGCCGAGACGAAAAACACCGCAGTTTCGAGGCCCTCGCGCAGTACAGCGAGGAATGCCATCACGACTAAGGCACGGCCGCCCGCGGCCAACGCCGAGCCCGCTTTTGCTTCTAGCTGACCCTTCAGTTGCCGAGCGTGCGTGGCCATCCACACGATCATCGAGGTGACGAAGCCCACCGCAATCGCGCCGATGATGGTTTCGAGCATCTCCTGTTGACGCTGCGGCAGGCTCTGGTTGACGACTTCCAGTGTGATGCCCACGGCCAGGCACAAGGCGACGGCGAGACCGACGCCGATCCATACGAACCGCAATTGACGCAGGTCGCCGCGCTGGCGAAGGAACGCCGCGAGGATCCCGACGATGAGCGACGCCTCGACGCCCTCTCGCAACCCGATC
The DNA here is from genome assembly GCA_041166225.1 of Actinomycetota bacterium. Taxonomy (GTDB): domain Bacteria; phylum Actinomycetota; class Acidimicrobiia; order Acidimicrobiales; family JACCXE01; genus JACCXE01. Next base: position 14,362 of record JBEEFT010000045.1, read on the forward strand.
ACAAAGGTAGGAAGCACTGACAGAAGATATTAGGCGCGCCTAACATCCGAGGCAAGTTGCTAGCGTGGGCCATGAACTTGACGCTGCCGGCGTGCCCATTGCGGCCGCGCGCGGCCGCTCCCCCGCCCCAGCCCCTGGGTCATCTGCGGTGGGCCCGCACGCTCGTCAACGGACGCAGCGCCGTCTACGGCGAAGCCGGCGAGGGGCCACCCGTCGTGTTCTTGCACGGGTGGGGCCTTGGCCACCACGCGTACAAACGGGCCCTGGCCCGCCTCGCCGCCCGGGGGTGCCGGGTATTGGCGCCCGCGTTACCCGGCTTCGGGGGCACCGCGTCGCTACCCGACGACAGCGACATCCACGCGTTCGGCGCATGGGCGAACGGGTTCATGGACGCCGTGGGCGTCGACGAACCCGCAGTTGTAATCGGGCATTCATTCGGCGGTGGCGTGTCGATAACACTCGCCCACGATCATCCCGAGCGTGTGCGCCAACTCATCCTCGTCAACTCGGTCGGCGGCGCGGTGTGGGGAGGTGGCGACCGCCAGCTGTCAGACCGTCAGCCGTGGCAGTGGGGTTTGGAATTCGCGAAAGAAGCGTGGCCGCCCCAACGCGGCGCGCGCATGCTGTGGAGCGCACGTGAAGACTTCGTCGGCAACGTCTTGCGCAACCCGCGGGCGATGTTCAATGCGGGCCGTTTGGCCAGCGAGGCAGACCTGCGCACCGAGTTGGCCGAGCTGCGGGCCCGTCGCCTCCCCGTCGTGGTGCTGTCGAACGAAAGCGACGGCGTGATCCCGATGTCGGCCTTCGACGCGCTGTGCGGAGCGCTGGGCATCGAGGGGCAGGTGCTCAAGGGCACGCACGGTTGGCTCCTCGCCGACCCTGACGCGTTCGACGAAGTGATGGCGAACGTGGTCGAACTTCAGTCGGCTCTGAGTGCGGAGGACGAGTAATGGCAACCGTCGCGCAACTGCGCAAGGGACTGGCCGGTACCACGGTGCCCGACGACGTCGCGCAGGCGCTGATCGTCGGCGCGTCGCCGTTGTGGCTGTCGAGTGACAGCGCGGCACAGTTGGCCGAAGACCTCGCGTTGTGTCATCCGCCGTTGAAACGCTCGGAGGTTCGGGCCCGGGCTATGGCGGGCGACGGCGAGTGGCGTCTGACCGTCGTCGCCCATGATCGCAACGGGCTGCTAGCCGACACCGCCGCGATCCTGGCCACCGCCGGATACAGCGTGCGCGGCGCGTCGGTGGCGACGTGGAAGGAACTGGATCTGGCGTTGCACGCGATCACCGTCGCCGGCCCCGGTCCCAAGAAAGCCCAACTCGACAAGCTGGGCGCCGCGCTGCGCGCCGCGACGAAAGGCACTCGTCCTCCCCGCAACTTCGCGCCGGCGGGTCGGGCCGTGGTGCGCTACACCGGCGAGGCCAATGGCAGGCCGATGATCAGCGTGGTCGCTCCCGACCAGACTGGACTGCTCGCTGCGATCTGTTCGTGGTTCGCAGAACACGGCACGAGCATCGAGGCGGCGTGGATCACCGGCGAGGGCGAAGCCAACGACGTGTTCGTGGTGAACGGCGACGTCGAGTTGCTCGCGCTCGAACGAGAGCTCACCTCGCCGAACGAACTCGCGAGCATCACCGAAGTCGCCGGCGACATGTTCGAACAAGCCCGCGAAGTCGGCGAGACGATCGTGCGCGCCGGGGTTGACTTCGTGCGCGGCCTGCTCACTCGCCGCTGAAGCTGCGCAACGAGAAGCGCCCCCAGCCGAAGCCGGGGGCGCTTCTGTTGGAGCGGTAGACCGGGCTCGAACCGGCGACCTCGACCTTGGCAAGGTCGCGCTCTACCAACTGAGCTACTACCGCAGAATTGTCTGCGGAGCGAAAACCTTACTTCGCGGGAGCGGCTGAAACCTTCTTGGTCGCCGGCTTTTTCGCCGCCTTCGCCGTGCCGGTCGCCGTTGCGCTTTTCGCGTTGGCCAACTTGAGCAGTTCCTCGAGGGCGTCGTCGAGGTGACGGGCGATCTTGTCGACGTCGGGGATCGTTTCGGCGCACGCAACGAGGCCGAAGTTCATCGTGTCCATGTAGGACATCACGGTCATGTTCAACGCGCCGCCGTCCATGATCGGGCCCATCGGGTACAGCGCGACCATTCGAGCGCCCGCCGAATACAGCGGGAACGGCGGGCCGGGCACGTTCGAGATCGTGACGTTGAACAGCGGACGATGACGGTCGGCGATCTTCATGTTCGAATACAGACGCGCGGCGCGCGCGGCCACGGCGGGCGCGGCGAACTCGGCCCAGTTGGTGAGCGTGTCGGCGCCGATTGCCTTGTCTTGTTCCTTGGCGTTCTTCGTTGCCCCGCTGATCGTGGCGAGCCTTTCGAGCGGGTCGTCGACGTCGCTCGCGAGCGACACGAGCATCGAACTGACGCGGTTGCCCATCGCGCCCTGCTCGTCTTCGGCGCGCACCGAAATCGGAACCATGCCGACGAGCGCGCCGTCGAGCTTCTCGCCCTTGTCGTCGAAGTACCGACGCAGCGCACCGGCGCACAGCGCGAGCACGATGTCGTTGACGGTGCCGCCGAGCGCGTTCTTCACGTGCTTCACGTCGTCGAGGCTCATCTGCGTAAACGCGAACTTGCGGTGGGGCGAGATGGCGGTATTGATCGATGTGTTCGGCGCGCTGAACGGCGCGGGAGGCGGGTTCGTGTTCGGCTGACGATTACGGCGCCGGACGTTTACCGCCGCTTCGGCCGTGCGCCGTGCGGCCTTGGCCGCCGCGAGCGGCTGACGGGCAAGGCTCTGCAGCGCGTAGCCGACGAGTTCGGCGTCGGACGGGATGCGGTCGGCCTTCCAGGTGTCTTCGGCCGGGTCGAGCCACATCGTCTCGGGCGACAGGTCGAGCAAGTTGGCGGTGAGCTCGGCGCCGGACACGCCGTCGATCGCGGCGTGGTGGGTCTTGGTGACCGTGGCGATGTAGCCGCCTTCGAGGCCCTCGACCACGTACATCTCCCACAGCGGACGACCGCGGTGCAGCGGACGGGCGAACACGTCGGCCGCGAACTCGGCGAGTTCGGCTTCGCCGCCCGGCGCAGGCAGCGCGGCGCGGCGTACGTGATAGTTGATGTCGAAGTCAGGGTCTTCGATCCACAGCGGATGGTGCAGCGCGAACGGAACGAAGGCGAGCCGGCGCCGAAACGGTGGCAGCAACGGCAACCGGTTCTCGACCATCTCCTTGACCTTTTCGAAGGAGTAGCCGCCAGGCACGTCGCTCGGGTCGAACACCGCGGTGCTCGCCACGTGCATGTGCGCGGTAGGCGTTTCGAGGTAGAGGAACGTGGCGTCGAGACCGGTCAATCGCTGCATACCGGTCATCTTCTCACTTCAGGAGGCGAGACATCCTGCGGTCGGCCAGCGGCTTGCCTTCGGTCTGGCATGTGGCGCAATACTGCAACGATTTCGTGGCGAAGCTGACCTCGCGGATCACGTCGCCGCAGACCGGGCAGGGCTGGCCCGTTTTGGCGTGGACACGCATCCCTTCGCGCTTCTCCGCCTTTAGCCCTTTGGCCGGCAGGCCTTTACTGCGCTCGACCGCGTCGCCGAGCACGCTCACGATTGCTGCGTGCAAAGCGCCCAACTCGGCGACGGACAACTTGTTCGCCTTCTTGAATGGCGACAAGCGAGCCGCGTGCAGAATGTCGTCGGAATACGCGTTGCCGATGCCCGCGATCAGGCGCTGGTCGACCAGCGCGCCTTTGAGTTGCACAGAGCCCGCATCGTTGAGAATGCGTCCGAGCGCGGATTCGTCGAGCGCAAATGCTTCGGGCCCGAGAGACGCCACGAACTCGATGTCATTCGGGTCGCGCACGACCCACACGGACAACCGCCGGTCGGTGCCCATCTCGGTCATGTCGAAACCGGACCCGTTGTCGATTGCGACCCGGAACGCGAGCGGGCTCTTCGTCGGCTTGATCGGCGTCGTGGGCACGACGTCGTGCCACTTGATCCAGCCGCCCCGCGACAGGTGGGTCACCAGCCAGATCCCACCGGTGTCGACCTCGACGTACTTGCCGCGCCGCGTCACGCGCTGCACGGTGCGACCCACGAGCGCGTCGATCGGAGGGTCGAACGTCTTGAGCGCCGCGATGTGCGCGACGCGCGCTTTCGTGATCTGGTGGCCGGCGATCTTCTCGTCGAGGAAGCGGGCGAGCGCTTCGACCTCGGGGAGCTCAGGCACGGCCGGTGCTCCCGAACCCGCCTTCGCCGCGTGCGTGAGCGTCGAGTTCGTCGACTGCGACGAACTCGGCTTGGGCGACGGCTTGGATCACGAGCTGCGCAATGCGGTCGCCGACCTCGACCTTGTAATCGTCGGCGGGATCGGTATTGACGAGCAGCACCTTCAACTCGCCGCGGTAGCCCGAGTCGATGAGGCCAGGCGTGTTCAGACACGTCACGCCGTGCTTCAACGCGAGTCCACTGCGCGGCAACACGAAGCCGGCGTAGCCCTCGGGAATCGCCACGCGCAGGCCCGTTGCGATCAGCGCCCGTCCGCCGCCGGCCTTGAGCACCACCGACTCTGCTGCGCTCAGATCGGCACCGGCGTCGCCTGCGTGGGCGTAAGCGGGAATCGTGTTTCCGACCACATGTACCAAGGGGGCCACGCGTCGACTCTACGGTAGGGGTGCATATGGACGGCGCGCTCGTGTGGATGGACCTGGAGATGACCGGCCTTGATCCCACGAAGGACGTCATCGTCGAGATCGCAACGTTGGTGACCGACGGCGATCTCAACATCGTCGCCGAGGGCCCCGACCTTGTGATTCACGTCGAAGACGCGCTGCTCGAGGGCATGAGTGAGGTCGTCAAGCACATGCACGCCAAGAGCGGACTGACCGACGCGATCCGCGCGTCGACGGTCACCCTCGAAGCGGCGGGCGCGGCCACGCTTGCGTTCATCAAGGAGCACGTGCCGAACGAACGCGCCGCTCCCCTGTGCGGCAACAGCATCGGCACGGACCGGCGCTTCCTTACCGTGTACCTGCCCGAGATCGAAAACCACCTCCACTACCGCTGCGTCGACGTGTCCACCGTCAAGGAGCTCGCCGACCGCTGGTATCCCGAGGCCTACGCCAAGCGCCCGAACAAGACCGGCAACCACCGCGCGCTGGGCGACATCGTCGACTCGGTCAACGAGCTTCGCTACTACCGCGACGCGGTGTTCCTACCCCGCTCGTAAGGCGACTCCCGAGCGCGTCACACCGCTTCGTCACACTGCGCCGCATGGGCGTGATCGATTGTTCTAAACGGCTCGGCGGGCTGTACCTGCGATACGAGTTGTGTCTCGTGCTGCACGAAGCACGCGGACGTTCGCTCACCGTCGCCGAGATCATCGAGCGAGTCGAAGCCGACGGCTTCACACTCGGCCCCCTCCCGCACAAGGTTGTCGCCGACGCCCTGCGTTGGGAAGTGCGCCGCGGCCGTGCCCGACGCGTCCGCCGCGGCGTGTTCGCCACCGGACATCTGGCACGTTCTAGCGAATCCAAAATGCGCCTAAACCTCCGCAAGCTCCGAGCCGAACTCGCCGCGCGGCACCACCCCGACGACGGCGACTTCGAAGAGGCCGACGCCAACGCTGACGACCGCGGCGCGACGGCTGTGGAACGCGCCGACGACGCTGTCGAACGTGCGGATTCGCTCAAATGTGGCACGGAGTAGCGCGGCTCACGGACCTCGCGCAGCCGGTCTCCGCTCCGCCACGTTCGAGCGAATCGGCCGCAGCGCGCCAGCCGCAACCGCCCTCGCCGCGCCGCGCCGCGCCACGTTTGAGCGAATTCCACGTTCGCCCCCGCAGGCGAATTCGCTAGAACGTGGCACGAACGGTGCGGCGGCGATCCGGGGACGCCGGCTTGACGCTGCGAGCGAGTTAGCGCCGGGCGGCGCGGGCCTCGCGGGTTTGGCGGGCGCGCTGGCCGCGCAACGTGAGCGACGTGCGCAGCGTGATGGCGAAGAAGAACGCCAGGGTGATCGGATAGAGCAGCGTGGCGAGGCGGGCGAACTTGCCCAGTTGTCGCAGGCAGATGCTGATCGAGAACACGTAGGCGGCGTACCAACCGAAGTGGGCCCACGAGGGGTCAGCGGCGAGGCGGACGGCGGTGGCGGCGGCGCCGTAGAAGAACACGATCGTGAGGAGCAGCGCGACCGGTTGGGCGGAGCGGGCGTTGACGATGCGGTCGGTCCAGCCCTCGACAAGTTCACGCACGCCGTTGGGGTATTTGCGCTCGGCGACAATGTGGCCGCCGCCGAAGACGCGGGTGGCGCCGGTGGCGCCGTTCTTGGATGCGACCAACGACGATGGCGTGCGGGCCGGCTTCAGCGCAGAGCCGAGCACGGTGAACGCCCCGCTGGTCATCGCCGAGGCGAGCACGAAGAACGTGCTGAGTGCTTCGTAGCGCGACGCGGTCTTGTGCCAGGGATAGACGGCGATGGGACGGTCGGGTTCGTCGTCGAGCGCCGCGGCGACGCGGTCGAGCGCTTCGGGCGACGCCAGGCTGACGTCGGGCGCGATCGTCACCACGGCCGAGTGTTCGCCGGTGGCCTCGGCGCCGATGCGTGCCGGTTGCGGGCGCTGCTGCACCAGGCCGGCCGCGTTGTGCTCGGGCACCACCACTTCGAGGTCGAGCACGGGCGCGTCGGGTGACACGACGATGCCGCCCGGAGCCGGGTTCAAGTGCGGCACGCGCGCGACGAGCAAGGGACCGAGGACGACCTCGGTCAGGGTGAAGATGTCGAACAATTAATCGACCCAGGCACGAAGTTTTTCGAGGTCGGCGATCGGGTCTGCGCCGACCGACATCACCTGGAGGTTGGTGACACCCGACTCCTTGAACGCGGCGATCTTCTCTTTGACGTAACCCTCGGGGCCGACGAGCGTCATCCCCTCGAGCATCTCGGCCGGCACCAGTTCGGCCGCTTCCTTCTTGTTGCCATCGAGGTACAGGTCTTGGATCTTCTTGGCCTCGTCTTCGAACCCGTAACGACAGGCGAGCTCGTTGTAGAAGTTCTTGCCGCGCGCACCCATACCGCCGATGTAGAGCGCCAGTTGCGGACGCATGAAGTCGCGCATGCCCTCGAGGTCTTCGCCGATGGCGAAGAGCCCACCCGCGACGACGTCGAGCGCAGGCAGGTCGGGCGAGCGCTTGGCCCGACCCTCGGCCAGCGCGTCACCCCAAACGAGGTGCGCCTTTTCGGGCATGTAGAAGATCGGCAGCCAACCGTCGGCGAGTTCTGCGGTCATGGCCACGTTCTTGTTGCCGATTGACGCGACGTAGATCGGGATGCTGTTACGGATCGGGTGATTGATCAGCTTGAGCGCCTTGCCGAGGCCGGTCCCCTGACCTTCTGGCAGCGGCAGGTTGTAGATGCCGGTGTGCTCCACCTTCTCGCGCTTCCACATCATCCGGCAGATCTCGATGATCTCGCGCGTGCGGGCCAGCGGCCGGTCGTAGGGAATTCCGTGGAACCCTTCGATCACCTGCGGCCCCGATGCACCGAGGCCGAGGATGGCGCGACCGTTCGAAACGGCGTCGAGGCCGGCGGCGGTCTGGCCGAGACACGACGGGGTGCGGCTGTAGATGTTGAGGATGCCCGAGCCGATCTTGACCTTGTCGGTCTTGGCCGCGAGATAGCCCATGAGGCTCACGGCGTCGAACGAGTACGCCTCGGCGATCCACACGGTGTCGATGCCCGCGCTCTCGAGCTTGGCGACGGTGTCGGCCGCCTTCACGACGTCGCCCGCGTAGTTGACCTGCGTCGAAATCTCCATAGGCGCAGGCTACGCCTGAACTTGACCGCTCGGTCAAGTAGCGTCGGCGCCGATGGCGGAGACCTATTCCAAGAGCGAGCAGGTCCCCGCGAGTGAAGAGGTGACCGACCTAGGGCAGGGCATCATCCGCATGCAACTGCCGATCGCGATGCCCGGCCTGCGCCACGTGAACATGTACGGCCTGCTCGATAACGACGGCCTCGCGGTGATCGACGTCGGCGTGCCCGGCCCGTCCACCTGGAGCGCCGTCAAGAAGCGGCTCAAGGACGCGGGCTTCAAGGTGAAGGACGTGCACACCGTGCTCGTTACGCACTCGCACCCCGACCATTTCGGTTGCGCCGGACGCCTAGCGACCGAGGCGAACGCCAAGCTCGTCACGCACAACAACTTCCGCACGTTCTTCACGCCCGGCCAAGCGTTGTGTAACCACGGTGACACCGACATGGCCCATGACGAGTCGCTGCCCGAGGGCAACCCGTTCATGGAGCCCAGCCCGTGGGGCGGCGACGACCAGATGCGCCCGCCCCGCAGCCGCCGGCTGATGTTCCGGCTGATGCGCACGCGGGCGTTCGGCAACTACCGACTGCCCGAACCGGCGCGGCGCGTGCGCAATGGCGACGTGCTGCGTCTCGCCGGCCGCGACATGTTCGCGGTGCACACGCCAGGCCACACCCTCGATCACTTGTGCATCCACGATCCTGAAGGCGGCTTCGTGTTCACCGGCGACCACGTGTTGCCCCACATCACGCCCTACATCTCGGGCATCTCCAGCGGCACCAACGCGCTGCTCGACTACTTCGCGTCGCTCGAACGCACCGCGGCATTGCCCGACGTCAACCAGGCGCTGCCCGCGCACGGCATCGTCATAGACGAGCCGGCCAAGCGCGCCATGGAAATCATCGAGCACCACCACGAACGGTTCGACCGGCTGCGCAAAGGTTCGGCCGAGGCGGGGAAGGCGTTGACCGTGCGCGAGTTCTCGACGTTCCTCTTCCGTCCCGAGAAGCTCGGGCCGATGGCCGACGGCGAGTGCTACGCCCACCTCGAGTACCTGCGCCAAGACGGTCGGGCCGAGCGTCACACCGAGAACGGCAAGTTGTTGTACGAAGTCACCGCCTAGGAGGCCCCCATGTCGCAGATCGTGCCCGAACGGCTCGCGAAGCTCGAAGCGCGCATCGCCCGTGAAGTCGATGCTGGTCTGCTACCGGCCGCGCAATACGCGGTGGGCCTCGGGGGTGAGATCGTGGCGAAGGGCAGCTTCGGCGACGCCACCGACGACACCCGCTTCACGATCTTCTCGGCTACCAAAGCCGTCGTCGCGTCGACGGTGTGGACGTGTTTGGCCGAGGGCTCGATCAAGCTCGAGTCGCTCGTGGCCGACATGATCCCCGAGTTCGCGACGAACGGAAAACAGAACATCACCGTCGAGCAGGTGATGCTGCACACGTCGGGGTTCCCCCGAAACGGGTGGGGCGCCGAGATGGCGACCAGCGAGGGCCGTCGATCGCGCTTCGCGCAATGGAAGACCAACTGGGAGCCGGGAACTGCGTACGAGTACCACGCCACCACCGCGCACTGGGTGCTGGCCGAATTGATTGAAGTCGCGACCGGCAAGAACTACCTCGACGTCATCGAAGAGCGCGTCACGAAGCCGCTCGGCTTACCCCGCGTGCTGGGCCTGTCGACGGCGCAGCAGGACAACATCGCGGAGTTACGCAACGTGGGCGACCCCATGACGCCCGACGAGTTGGAAGCAGTGATCGGCATTCGCGAGATCCCCGTCGGCGAGGTCACGCCCGAGGCGCTGCTGTCGTTCAACGAGCCCGCCCAACGCGCGCTCGGCGTGCCCGGCGGCGGGGGCGTCGCCACCGCGTCAACGCTGGCCGCGTTCTACCAAGCGCTGCTCCACAACACGGGCGGGATCTGGGACGACGCGTGGCTCGACGACGTGAAGACCCACGTCCGCAACCGCTTCGGCGACCCCATCTTCAACACGCCCGCCAACCGCTCGGCCGGCCTGGTGATCGCGGGCGACGACGGACTGGCGTCGATGCGCGGCTTCGGCAAGACGCAATCGCCGGGCACATTCGGCCACA